>DAIUEA010000145.1:0-5298 GCA_036845365.1 Limnohabitans sp.
GCTCTACCGTAGTTGTATTTCCGCACCCCTAAGAAATCGTTTAAATTCTCTTGTGTTACTCTAACCTGAGCCTTCATCTCACCCAGTTGGATAGCCTTTACTACTTTGCGACATACCTTGGATATTTCGCGCTCTAGTGAACGAACCCCAGCCTCGCGGGTGTAATAACGAACCAAATCAATCATGGCATCTACCGATATCGCTAATTCGCTTTCCTTCAGGCCATTGTTCTTGAGTTGTTTGGGGAAAAGGTACTTTTGTGCAATATTTACTTTCTCATCCTCCGTGTAACCCGACAGCCTTATGACCTCCATCCGGTCTAACAAAGCCGATGGAATATTCATTGAGTTGGAAGTTGCCACAAACATAACATCACTCAAATCAAAGTCAACCTCCACATAGTGGTCGTTGAAAGTGTGGTTTTGTTCGGGATCCAATACTTCAAGCAAAGCACTGGAGGGATCACCCCGAAAATCAGATCCCAACTTGTCAATTTCATCAAGCAAAAACAATGGATTGCGAGCACTTACTTTTGTGAGACTTTGCAATACCTTGCCGGGCAAGGCACCAATGTAAGTTCTCCTGTGACCGCGAATTTCCGCCTCGTCCCTCATCCCTCCAAGAGCCATTCGAACGTACTTACGTCCAGTTGCCTTTGCAATTGACTGTCCAAGTGAGGTTTTTCCAACGCCAGGGGGGCCAACCAAACAAAGAATAGGAGCTTTTAGTTTGTCAACACGCTTTTGAACAGCAAGGTATTCAAGAATTCGGTCTTTAACTTTTTCGAGTCCGTAGTGGTCCTCATTCAACACTTCCTCAGCAAAGGGAAGGTCATGTTTGATTTTGGTTTTCTTAGCCCAGGGTAGATTGACCAACACGTCTATGTAATTGCGCACCACGGTCGCCTCAGCCGACATAGGAGACATGAGCTTTAATTTTTTCAGCTCTCCTTCCGCCTTTTTGCGAGCGTCAGCAGGCATTTTTGCCAGTTTAATTTTCTTCTCAATCTCCTCAATGTCTGCGCCCTCCTCTCCCTCTCCAAGCTCTTTTTGAATCGCTTTAACTTGCTCATTCAAATAGAAATCTCTTTGATTCTTCTCCATCTGGCGCTTCACGCGGGAACGAATCTTTTTATCAACATTTAAAATGTCAACCTCGCGCTCAAGCTGTGTAAACAAGTTCTCTAAACGCGACTTGACACTGGATAAATCCAAAATAATTTGCTTGTTATCTAGCTTTAAGGGCAAATGAGCAGCAATCGTGTCAGCCAGTCTTCCTGGATCATCGATGCTGGCAATAGATGTCAGTATCTCAGGCGGGATCTTTTTGTTCAGTTTGACATACTGGTCAAACTGTTGCATCACAGCGCGGCGCAGTGCCTCAATTTCGTTCTCGCTTTTGATGCTCAGATCTAATTCTATGGGGGTAACGTTGGCGCTAAAGTGAGACTCACCCTCCTCAATTTTATTGACTAAGGCCCTTTGTTGCCCTTCAACTAAAACTTTTACAGTCCCGTCTGGCAATTTAAGCATCTGAAGTATCGTGGAAACACATCCCACTTCAAACATATCATCTACCGCGGGCTCGTCTTTGGAGGCTGTTTTTTGAGCCACAAGCATTATCCTACGCTCGGCCACCATCGCAGACTCAAGGGCTTTGATACTCTTGGGGCGACCCACAAAAAGCGGAATGACCATGTGAGGAAATACCACCACATCTCGAAGTGGTAACAACGGTAAATCAATTGGCTCTGGGGGAAGGGATACTTGTCCGGACATGGTTTATTTCCATTAGAAAATGAGCTCGGGTACCTTGTATCTCAAAGAGACGTTACCCCACTGATCATGGTTATGTAATTAAGCCTTCTTAGCTGCCTCACGGTACACCAATAAAGGTGCTTTATTCTCATCAATGGTGGATTCCTCCACCACTACTTTTTCAACATTGCTCTTGTTGGGTAACTCAAACATGGTGTCAATTAACGAATGTTCAAGTATGGATCTCAAACCCCTTGCACCCGTTTTCCTGGCAAGGGCCTTCTTGGCTATAGATTTGAGAGCAGCTGGCCTGATCTCGAGCTCGACCCCCTCCATGTGAAACAATTGAGCATATTGTTTAAGTAAAGCGTTTTTGGGCTCAGTCAATATCTGAACCAATGCATCCTCAGTGAGCTCATCTAAGGTGGCCACTACAGGCAAACGCCCCACCAACTCAGGGATCAAACCAAACTTGATCAAGTCCTCAGGCTCCACATCACCGAATACTTGGGTAAGTGTTTTTTCAGCCTTTGTTCGAACCACAGCGCCGAAACCAATTCCAGAGGTGTCGGTGCGGTTTTGAATGACCTTCTCAAGCCCCGCAAAGGCACCACCACAAATAAATAAAATGTTAGTCGTATCCACTTGAAGGAAGTCTTGATTTGGATGCTTCCTGCCGCCTTGAGGCGGGATGCTGGCCATTGTGCCCTCAATGAGTTTGAGTAAGGCCTGTTGAACACCCTCTCCTGATACATCCCGGGTAATCGATGGGTTGTCCGATTTTCTAGAAATCTTGTCGATCTCATCTATGTAGACAATTCCTTTTTGCGCCCTTGCAATATCATAATTGCAGTTTTGAAGTAATTTTTGAATAATATTTTCAACGTCCTCACCCACGTAACCTGCCTCGGTCAGCGTGGTGGCGTCTGCCATGACAAAGGGAACATTTAACATCCGTGCCAAGGTCTGAGCCAGCAATGTTTTACCAGACCCGGTTGGACCAATTAATAAAATGTTGGTCTTTGTGAGCTCAATGTCATCTTTTTTAGCCGCCTCTTTGTGCTTTAACCGCTTGTAGTGGTTGTAGACCGCAACGGCCAAGGACCTTTTTGCGATCTCTTGACCAATAACGTAATGATCTAAATTATTTTTAATCTCAAGCGGAGTGGGTAGATCACTTCGCTGCGCGCCCTCAACCGTTTCGTTGGGCACCTCGTCGCGGATGATGTCGTTGCATAAATCAATACATTCATCGCAAATAAATACAGATGGACCTGCAATGAGCTTTTTGACCTCATGCTGACTTTTGCCGCAAAAGGAACAATACAAGGTCTTTTCTCTAGGGTTGCCCTTTTTATCGGCCATTCATTTCCGCCTAATTCAAACTTTTATACCAAATGATAACTAAATTTAGCCTAAAACCGGCTACTTTTGAAATAAAGCAGGAATCGTGCAAGTTTTAGCGCCTTTTTGAAGTTCTGTAACCGTCTTAGGGTCGTTTTGAGATAACTTGGTCAACAATTCCGTATTCTTTAGTTTCCTCAGCAGAGAGATAAAAATCACGTTCCGTGTCGTTATTTATCTTCTCCAAGGGTTGCCCGGTTCGCTCAGCTAATATTTTATTGAGCTGCTCACGCGTTTTGAGGATTTCTCTGGCGTGGATTTCAATTTCTGTGGCCTGCCCCTGAGCTCCACCCAAGGGCTGATGGATCATGACCTTGGAGTTAGGCAAAGCGAATCTTTTACCCTTGGCCCCAGCAGCCAACAAAAAGGCACCCATACTTGCCGCCATTCCAGTGCACAAAGTAGACACATCAGGTTTGATGAAATTCATAGTGTCAAAAATGGCTAAACCCGCACTTACCGATCCACCGGGCGAGTTGATGTAAAGGGAGATATCCTTATCAGGATTTTCGCTTTCTAAAAATAAAAGTTGGGCTACGACCAAATTGGCCGTTTGATCATTGACGGGCCCCACTAAAAAAATAACTCTCTCCTTGAGTAGTCTAGAGTAGATGTCATATGACCGCTCGCCTCTCCCTGATTGCTCGACCACAATCGGCACTAATCCTAAAGCTTGGGTCTCTAAGGAACTCATAATAAATCTCCTTTTTCAATAATTACTGTTGCTGTTGTTCCATCAATTCATCAAATGATACAGCGCGCTCAGAAACCTGCATCTTAGCAAGGATAAAGTCAGTTACGTTGTTCTCGATACACCAAGACTCAACCTCCGCCATGCGTCGGTTGTCTCCATAGTACCAAGCTGCAACTTCGCTGGGTTTTTCATAGCTGGAAGCCATTTCTTCAATTTGTTGTTTGATCTGCTCTTTGGTGGCGTGCAGTGAATGCTTTCTCACCATTTCACCTATCACTAAGCCCATCCTAACTTGTCTCTCAGCTTGGGGGCGGAAAATATCCTCAGGAATGGGCGCTTTGTCTGCATCCTTGATGCCGCGTTGCTTGAGTTCAGCTCTCGCGCCTTCAATTTGTCTATCTATCTCGGATTGAACAATAGATCTGGGTAGATCAAGTTGAGCATTGTCAATCAAAGCGTCAAGAGCTGCATTTTTATTCTTCTTTAACAAACGATTTTTTACTTCTAGCTCGAGATTTCTGCGGACTTCTGCCATCAAACCGTCGACCGTGCCCTCAGGAACTCCAAGAGACTTAGCAAATGCATCGTTCAATTCAGGCAAGTGCGAAGCCTCAATTTTTTTCACCGTCACCATGAAATCAGCCGTTTTACCCGCTACCGCGACCCCGTGGTAGTCGGCTGGAAAGGCCAAAGGAAAGGTTTTACTCTCACCAAGCTTCATACCCAGCACTGCCTCGTCAAACTCTTTGAGCATGCGCCCCTCGCCCAAGACGAACTGAAAGTCTTCAGCTTTACCGCCTTCAAAAGTCTCACCATCGATGCGCCCTTCAAAATCCACAGTGACACGGTCTGTCTTCTCCGCCTTAACATCCAAACCTCTGAGGGTGTAAGTGCGCTTTTGTGCTTTTAAGATATCTAGTGTTTTTTGCAAAGACGCGTCCGAGACTTCGCAGGTGAGCTTCTCCACTTTAATTTCCGAGATGTCAGATATTGAGATCTCAGGATAAACTTCAAAAATGGCGTCAAATGACAACTGACCTTCTGGGGCACCTTCTGTTTCGCTAATTTTGGGAGAACCCGCTACGCGCAACTTGGCTTCATTGGCTGCAGATTGAAAAGCCTCACCCACCTTGTCGTTCATCACATCGTAATGAACTGAATATCCATAGCGTTGAGCAACAATGTTCATTGGAACTTTGCCTGGCCTAAAGCCGTCGATTTTTACCTTCCTAGCCAAACGTTTTAGTCGAGTATCAATTTCGTTTTGTATGACTTCAACTGGTAAAGTCAATGTCATCTTACGCTCAAGTTTCTCTAGTGTTTCTACGTGGATTGTCATAATAATTTCCTAATTACTGTCCCAAACAAAATTGAATGGGTAATGTATATGGTGCGCGGGGGGGGACTCGAACCCCCACAGTATTTCTACCGTCAGGACCTAAA
>DAIUEA010000146.1:0-5295 GCA_036845365.1 Limnohabitans sp.
GCGCGACGCGCTATCGCTAAAACCAAAGGTGAGGCGTTTTACGGGGGGGAGATTGCTCAGGCAATAGAGATTTTTTCAAACGCCAACGGGGGTTGTTTAAAAGCCAGTGACTTTAGAGATTACAAACCTGAGTGGGTCACTCCGATCGAGAAGAACTATAGAGACTATACGGTTCATGAGATTCCCCCAAACGGGCAAGGCATCGCTGCATTGATTGCACTTGGAATCTTAGAAAACTTTGACCTGAGTAGTCTCGCCGTTGACAGTTTAGAGTCGCAGCATTTACAAATCGAGGCGATGAAGCTGGCATTCGCTGACGTTTACAGATTTGTTGCTGAACGCTCAAGCATGGAGGTCAGCGTTGAGCAAATGTTAGATCCAACTTATCTTCTCAGCCGTTCAAAATTGATTGACATGAAAAAAGCGCAAATCTTTGGCGCAGGAAATCCTGTTAAGGGCGGCACCATTTACCTCAGCGCTGCAGATGAAAATGGCATGATGGTCAGTTTCATTCAAAGTAACTACATGGGATTTGGCTCTGGGTGTGTTGAACCCGAGTTCGGCGTAAGCTTGCAAAACAGGGGGCACGGATTTAGTTTAGAGTCCAAAGGTTTTAACCCTGCCAATGTGGTTGCCCCTGGTAAAAGACCCTTTCACACCATCATTCCAGCTTTCTTGACCAAGCAGGGTCAGCCAATCATGAGCTTTGGAGTTATGGGTGGGAACATGCAGCCCCAGGGTCACATGCAAACGCTGGTGCGGATGTTGGATTATCAACAAAATCCTCAGACCGCATGCGACGCCCCGCGTTGGAGATTCAACCAAGGCAAAGAGATCAACGTAGAGTCCGCAATGGATCCTAAAACAGTCCAAGGGCTTAAAGACTTAGGCCACGTGGTTGAGGTAATAAACGACAGCTATCAAGACTTTGGATCTGGCCAATTTATATGGAGCGCAGGAGAACCTAAAGTCGAGGGTTATATTATCGCGAGTGATTCAAGGCGTGACGGCTTAGCTGCAGGGTACTGATGTTCAGTTAATAATGCAACAAGCTAAAAACCCAAAGAGCTTTGGTGCCGGTTTGATGCTGGCGGGAGCAGGGGCCATCGCCTTCAGCGGTAAAGCCATCATCGTCAAATTATCTTACCGATACCAGGTCGATGCAGTTACGGTGATCATGTACCGGATGCTTTTTGCGCTCCCTTTTTTCATGATTATGGTGGCCTGGGCTTCAAGGTCTGATCACTCTAAAAACAATCTCCTCACTTTCAAAGATGCGGTTGCAATTGCGGCGTTGGGATTTATTGGATACTATTTATCGAGTTATCTTGACTTCCTAGGATTACAGTATATTTCCGCTGGACTGGAGAGACTTATTTTGTATCTAAGTCCAACTTTCGTGATGATCATTGGTGGCATTCTTTACAAGAAAAAGGTCGAACGTATTCGGATCATTGCCATGTGCGTGAGTTACGCTGGAATTTGTCTGGTATTTTGGAGCGAGGTTAGTTTGTCAGGATCATCGGTTGTTTTGGGATCTTTTTGGGTTCTGACGAGCGCTTTCAGTTATTCTTTGTATTTGATATTCAGTGGCCAAATGGTTCATAAAGTCGGTTCTTTGCGCTTGGTGGGTTGGGCGTCTAGTGTGGCAAGTATTTGTTGCATTTTGCAGTTCTTGGCTGTTAGACCATTAAGCGCTGCTTTTGTACCCATTGAGGTCATCGAACTATCAATGGTTAATGCGGTCGTGTGCACGGCTGCTCCGGTGTTAATGGTGATGATGGCGGTTGAGACAATTGGTGCCTCTTTGGCCTCTCAAGTGGGAATGATTGGGCCGCTCTCGACTTTATTTTTGAGTGTGCTATTTTTAGATGAACCGATCACTTTGTCCTTGTGCTTGGGCACGGCTTTGGTTATTGGCGGTGTTTTTTTGGTGACTAAATTTGCAAACAAAGAGGGAAATAAAAATGGACTTAAAGATAAAAGGTAAATGGGCTTTGGTGTGCGGCGCAAGCAAAGGTCTTGGGCTGGGCTGCGCTATGTCCCTTTATAAAGAGGGTGTCAATGTTGTTATTGTTGCCCGGGGAGAGGAGGCTTTGATTAAGGCCCGTGAGTCAATGGAGAAGATGGGTGGAGCTAAAGTTATCGCCGTAGCGGCAGACATCACCACAGTGGCTGGTCGCGAAGCCGTTTGGGCGGCAAATGGGGCGCCTGGCAAAAATTACGACATCGTTATTACCAATGCGGGAGGGCCTCCACCGGGAGACTTTAAGGATTGGAATAGAGACGTCTGGATAAAAGCGCTGGATGCAAACATGTTAACTCCCATTGAGTTGATTAAGGAGACTATTGACGGCATGGCTGAGCGCAAATTTGGGCGCATTATTAACATCACCTCTGGTGCGGTGAAAGCGCCTATAGACATACTGGGTTTGTCAAACGGTGCTCGAAGTGGTTTGACGGGTTTTGTGGCCGGCGTTGCGCGGGCCGCAAAGTACGTATCCAATAATGTGACCATAAATAATCTATTGCCAGGCGCTTACGACACTGACCGTTTGAAAACTACCATGAGTGGTGCGGCCCAAAAGACTGGGCAAACTGTGGAAGCGGTGGCTCAATCTAGGAAGAAAACTATCCCAGCACAACGGTTTGGTCACCCAGATGAATTTGGTGATACATGTGCCTTTTTGTGCAGCGAGCAGGCAGGATATTTGACCGGACAAAACATACTCACCGATGGTGGCGCCTACCCTGGCACTTATTAATTCTTTAATGTTGTCATTGTGTTGTGTTGGTGCTCGATTTTGATACAAAGGTTTTGAATCACATCTAAGCCTCGAGATCTTGCCTTTTCTGCTGCGTCGGGTTCTTCGATACCTAATTGCATCCAAATCGTTTTCGCACCAATTTCTATTGCTTCATCCACAATTGCTGGGATGTGTTGAGGCGCTCTAAAGCAATTGACTACATCAACGGCAATTGGAATATCTTTTAACGATGCGTAGCAAGTCTCACCTAGCACCTCATCCAGTGCCGGATTGACGGGAATAATTTGAAAGCCTACTTCTTTAAGATATTTTGCAACGATATGGCTGGGCTGTGTTTCGCGCCCTGATAGGCCCAGAATGGCAATAGTTTTTGTTTGATTAAAAATTTTCTTGATTAAAACGTTTGAATTTTCAGACATAAAGTACCTTCAAAGAAAATTCAAGTTTACTCTTGAAAGAAACTTTGTTTGTCGTGAATGAGCTGCAAGCTTGGCAAAAGGGGCACATGCAGCAAAAAGGCGCTAGCGGAAAGAGAAATCCATGGGCCCTTTGAAATCGGAAGTTTACTTTGTTCACCCAAAGCAACGGGCGCAGGAGCTAGGGAGGTGAAAAAAGAAACCTTAGGTTCTTTAGGGATCACGATATTGTTGGATGTAATGTTCAATTATTTTAGAATTCTCATGTTCAAAATTAAAATTCTTAAAGGCGCATCCAGTATTTTGATCGTTTAGGTTAAGTGCAACCGCGGGTAAGTTTTGTAGTAGTTGGAGGCTTGCTTTTTGAGAATTGAACCCCACATAGACTTCAATAAGGTGTGTGCACTTAAAAGTACTGTTTTAATCGGAGTGGTTTAAATGAAAAGTTTTACAAAATCTCGTCCAGCTGTTTGGTTGTTGATAGGCGCCGCTACGGCTGTATTTTGCATGGTGAGCGCTCAGCCTTGGGGCTCCTTTGGGTTGCACGCTCAGGCCCAGTCAGCGCAAAAGGATTCACCAGTTGTCAGGTCTTTGCCTGACTTTACGGACCTAGTGGATCAAGTTGGCCCTTCTGTCGTTAACATTCGCACCCTAGAGAAAGTTCAAAAACCAGTCATGGGGGGCTCGGGCGACGCAGACGAACAGATGCAGGAACTTTTCAGGAGATTTTTTGGAATGCCCATTCCAAACATGCCTCCAAACCAAGTCATACCCTCTCCGGGAACACCTAAAGGGCCTAAATCTAAACCAGCTCCTAATTTAGATGAAGACCAGCCTAAGGGGGTAGGTTCAGGCTTTATCTTAAGCGCTGATGGCTACATCATGACCAACGCCCATGTGGTCGAAGACGCTACCAAAGTAATTGTGACCCTACCGGACAAAAGAGAGTTCAAGGCAAAAATAATCGGTGTGGACAAACGCTCTGATGTGGCCGTTGTAAAGGTAGAGGCCTCTAATTTGCCGGCAGTCAAAATTGGCGATGTCTCCAAACTGCGCGTTGGGGAGTGGGTGATGGCGATTGGATCGCCGTTTGGTTTGGACAACAGCGTGACGGCTGGAATTGTGAGCGCCAAACAGCGCGACACAGGAGAGTATTTGCCTTTTATCCAGACAGATGTGGCTATCAATCCTGGTAACTCCGGTGGCCCACTGATTAACATGAGGGGTGAAGTGGTTGGAATAAATAGCCAGATCTACTCTCGGTCTGGAGGTTACATGGGAATATCTTTCTCAATTCCAATTGATGAGGCCATCCGGGTGAGTGATCAGTTGCGCTCCAACGGACGGGTTCAGCGCGGTCGCTTGGGTGTACAAATTGACCAAGTAAGCAAAGAAGTTGCAGAAAATCTGGGTCTTGGTAAGACGCAAGGAGCCTTGGTCAGAGGGGTCGAGGCGGGTTCGCCTGCGGAAAAAGCAGGCATAGAGGCGGGCGACATCATCACCCGATTTGACGGTAAAAGTATTGATAAATTCTCAGACTTACCCCGCATTGTTGGTAACACCAAACCAGGTACTAAGAGCGTATTAAACGTTTTTAGAAGAGGAGCCAATAAAGATATCAGCGTTGTTGTGGGAGAGTTTGAAAAAGAGGTAGCCGAAGATAAGGAAGAGGCAAATGACAAACCAAGTGCCGCTTCGTCTTTTCCCGCATTTGGCTTGACGTTGACTGACCTTACCGAGGCGCAAAAGAAAGAGGCGAAAGTCAAGGGAGGCGTGAGAGTGGAGAGTGCCAGTGATATTGCAGCTCAAGGCGGCATTCGCGAGGGAGACATCATCACTGCATTTGCCAACGTGGAGATAAATAATCTAAAGTCTTTTGAAGCTGTAGCCAAGCAAATTGATAAATCCAAGCCCGTGAGTGTGCTGATAAGGCGTGGTGCTTGGGCTCAGTACACACTGATTAGGCCCAACCTTAAGTAATTTGAGCACATAAGCTAGATCGATGGCTGAGACAACGGCGGAGTTGCATTCTTGTGCAACTCTGCCTTATTTACCCTTCATTCGCAGTGGGCTTTCGCAAAAAAACAAATAGATTAAAAATAATTCATAAG
>DAIUEA010000147.1:0-5246 GCA_036845365.1 Limnohabitans sp.
CCCTAGCTCAGCGCCTGCTATCGGTTTTAACCGAGGATTTGTCTTTGCCGCCGATGCGATCAACGCAAGCGGAGGGGTGAAGGGCCGTAAAATCGAGATCATTACTCGGGATACGCAGGGCGACCCCACCAAGGCGGTGAACGCTGTGCAAGAGATGATTAGTCAGGTAAAGGTCAGTGCGGTTTGGGGACCTACTAATTCGGGAGAGTCTTTGGCGGTCACGCCGCTGATGGCAAGAGCCAAGATGCCTAATTTACATCCGTGTGTGGTTGACTCGTTAATTGATACAACCAAATACCCAACTTCTTTTCGTATCGCGCCCTCCAACTCACAGTGGGATGACGCAGTGCGCCACTATTGTGTCAGTGTCTTGAAGGCTAAAAAAGTCGCTGTGTTGGGGGATACAACAGGTTACGGGGTCTCGGCCCTTAATGCATCTGTGGCCGCATTTAAGAAAGAGGGAATTGATGTGGTGTATCAAGCCAACATTGATGCAACGCAACCGGATATGAATCCTGATATGCTGCGCGCAAAGAATGCGGGCGCGCAGGCAATTGTGTGTTGGACCGTCTCAACAGGGATGTTGGCCCGCTTGTTTAACACACGCGGCACAATGGGTTGGGATGTACCGTTTGTTGGCCACCCCTCCATGTCCTCGGGAGAAATTGCAAGCTTGGTGGATAAACCAGCAAATTGGGAGAACGTTTACGCAGTTGGATATAAGAGTTGTTCGTACGACTCGGCGGGTAAGTTGCCCGCTCGCTCGCAAGAATTAATGGCTCGTTTGAAAGGGAAAGTTGAGTTAAAGGACACCCTTCTTTGGTGGGTTGCTGCGGGCGTAGATGCAATGACCTTGTTCACCAAGGCCATTGAGAGCACGGGTTCAACTGAGAGCGCTGCAATCACGGGTTACTTAAATAGTCTAAAGAATTACCCCGGCTACTTTGGAACATATACCTACAGCGAGACCCAGCACAACGGCTACCAAACAGAGGAGGTCGTCATGTCTAAGGCAAGCTCTGCAAGGGAGGGAACGTTTGCATTAGCTCCTGGTTATGTATAAGACTTTCCCCCATGTTTGAGACTATTTTTGTATCCGGTTTGGCTATGGGCGCTATTTATGCGCTCGTAGGCATTTCCTACAACACCATGTTTTCCACCTCAAGGGTGATGAGCTTTACGGCTGGCCAAGTGGGGATGTTGGGCGGGGTGTTTGGATCTTTGTACATGATTGCATGGGGTTTACCGATTTGGGTTGGCCTGCCCATGGTGCTTTTGAGTTGCGCGTTGATTGGCGTTGTGACTGAATATGTAGCGGTTCGCCCGGTGTTAAAGAGTCTAGATCAGCACTTGTATGTGCTCTCGACTTTGGCATTGGCATTGATGATTCAACAGGTCACGGCCATTAAGTGGGGGACTGAGCCTAAGGCATTTCCTCGTCTCTTTAACTTAGGCTCTGATATTTGGGATGAAAAGTTTTGGATTCCCGTTATAGCCTGTGGCTTGACAATTGTGGCGCTTGAATATGTGTACCGCTACACATTGGTGGGGCGAGCCTTTGTGGCGCTTGCTGAAGATAATATGGCTGCTCAAGCGCTTGGTCTTCCGGAGCGCAACCTGCGAATCGTAAGTTATGCATTGGCGGGTGCGATAGGCGGTTTAGCAGGGTTTTCTGGTGGTGAGCTGATACTGGCCTTTTTTGCAAATGGAGCAGTGCTAAATTTTTACGGCTTTGTACCTGTTGCGTTAGGCGGTTTAGGAAACAATAAGGGTGCGGTACTGGGTGGGCTTGCACTGGGCTTGTTTCAACAAGCGGCTAATTTCTTAGTGGGCGGAATTTTTGCTTCGGTAGCTGTTTTTACACTTTTTATTGTGGTCTTGTTATTTGCCCCTCAGGGACTATTTAGCTCTACATCAATGAGGAGAGTGTGATGCAAAACGAGGCATCTGAGGGCAAGGCGAAGGCATCTGTCCTTAAGGACTATTTAGGTCAATTCGCTCAAACCGGTAATTTAGGATTTATTGCCATATTGGCCGTATGCACGCTTCTGCCTTTTCTGAGCAATGACTACTGGGCTTTGATTGCGACTAGGGCGGCTATTTATTGGGTCTTGGTATCGGGGTTGAACCTGGTGGTGGGTTACGCGGGACAGTTGGCCATTGGCTATGTAGCCCTTTTAACGCTTGGTGCATACACCACGAGTGTTTTAGTTGCGGGAAACGTCTTACCGGCCCTGCCCTCTTTTCTTGCGCTACTGATTGCTGGGGGTGTGGGCTCTTTGTTTGGGGTCATCGTAGGTTTGCCTGCGCTGCGGCTTAGAACATTTTATTTTGCAATGAGTACTCTGGGTTTTGCGACCATCGTGACCCAGATCGCTTTGGCTTGGCAAAATGTGACGGGCGGCGGAATAGGGATTGTGGGCCCAGAGTTCCCTGCACCTTTTAATACGCCTTGGGGGTTTTACACGCTATGTATATTGTTCGCTATTTTTAGCACCTGGATCACCCATAATATTGCACACAGTCAGCACGGAAGAGCTTTAGTGGCGATCCGAGACGCGGAGGTTGCTGCAGAGGCCTGTGGAATTTATAAACCGTATGCACTGGTTAAAGTCTTTGTTGTAGCTGGAATGCTGGCTGGGGTCTCGGGAGGGTTGTTTGCCACCTTGCAAACCTATATCACTCCAGACGCGTTTACATTTGAGTTATCCGTACTATTTTTTATATCTATATTAATTGGCGGTAGGGGCTCTATCTTAGGCCCTATGCTCGGCACTATTATTTTGACACTGCTACCAGAGGTCGCTGCTCCTCTTGCTGCGTGGTCTAATTTTTTATATGCGGTTTTGCTGCTTATTATTGTTTTAGTCGTCCCGGGTGGAATTGGAGCGTTGATTGATTTTAAAAACAAAAGACCCCTTGAGTCCGATCGTGAAATCGTCCCCAACATCAATATTTTTAATAATCTTGGACTGAACTTACCCAGCAAAGGCTCTTTGGTTTTAAGGAATATAGATCTTCGGTTTGGTGCTTTGTATGCCATCAATGGTTTGAGTTTAGAGGTACATAGCGGGCAAATACACGGCTTGATCGGCCCCAACGGGAGCGGAAAGACCACCACTTTAAATGCTATTTCTGGTTATTACGAGCCCAATAAGGGAGAGATGCAATTTTGGGGGGTTGAATTACCTACTGGTCTCTCGCACCTGAGAAGCGGGTGCGGGATCGCTCGAACCTTTCAGACCCCTAAGATTGTTGGAGAGGCTTCAGTTATCGACAACGTGATGATCGGCGCAGTTAAATTCAATGAAGCAAGTTTTATTGAAGTTGCGCTATCACTGCCCAGGCACAAAGCAGACGAGGTGAGGTTGCACGCCGCGGCTCTTGACATGTTGAGTGCAGTGGGGTTGAGGGAGTTAGCGTATGTTAGGGCTGACCGATTGCAGCACAGCGAGTTGCGGTTTGTGGAGATTGCGCGGGCTTTGATTAGCAAACCCAAGCTGTTGATGCTGGATGAGCCAGCTGCCGGGTTATCAGTGACTGAGATTGGTCGGCTTGGAGAAATGATCCAAGCGATCTCCAAAGCGGGAGTTGCGGTCTTACTTGTTGAACATCACGCAGATCTAATTTTTGATATTTGTGATTATGTGACCGTGTTAAATTTCGGTAAAGCTTTAGCCAGTGGCTCTCCCGACACCGTTCGCTCTAACAAGGAGGTCGTCAGTGCATACCTGGGTTCCTGAAAATTTATTACAAGTCAAAGGCGTTTGTGCGGGTTACGGCAAATTAAATGTGCTGAAGGATATTTCCATCCGAGTTGGGGCGGGCGAAATTGTCTCCTTGCTCGGGCCCAACGGCGCGGGTAAAACAACACTGCTCAAGTCCCTATCTGGACTTATATCCTTGCAATCGGGTGAGATTGAATTTGCAGGACAATCTATGGGGTCACAATCAGCTCGAAATTTTGTCCGCGCGGGATTGGTTCACGTCATTGATGGGCACAGAATATTTACTCAAATATCGGTTTACGATAACTTGCTACTGGCAGGGTATAACCTGGACTCAACCGTTCGAAAAGAAAGGGTCGAGGAGGCGTTGTATTTTTTCCCTGAAATTGCTGAGAAAAGATCAGAATTGGGAGGCTCTCTCAGTGGTGGACAACGTCAAATGCTAGCCGTTGCCCAGGGCTTGGTCAGAAGTCCAAAGCTTATGATGTTGGATGAGCCCTCCGCGGGCCTGTCCCCCGTATTGGTTGACCGAGTGCTGGGTGTGTTGAATGAATTAAAGAGTAAAGGTGTTGCCATTTTGTTGGTTGAACAGTTAATTGAAAAAGCACTTTCTGTTTCTAACCGAGTTTATGCACTTACGCAGGGAAAGATCGTACTTGAGGCGAACGCGAGGGAGGTCGGTTTAGTCGCTAAACTTGAGGCCGCTTATTTAGGTGCTCGATCTTGACATCCTCCCCGGCGTAAATAATGGGGTGAATAGCTTGAAGGGCGTCTCAAGTCGCATGATTCGCCTAAAGAATTACCCAAGTATTCGCAAAAAGCTATGGGGTGGCGCTCTTTGGTCGCCCAGCTATTTTGCTGGGAGTTGTGGCGGTGCGCACATCTCATTCATTCGTCAGTACAGTTCTAACAACAGCAAAGATCTCACCACTAACAACTTTAACAAGCACGAAACCAGCGCTTATATCCCCGCCCTGAAGCGCGAGGTTTTACGCGCTATTGGATAATGTGTCTGCGCCCTAGTACTAAGCCCTTAGCTGCTCTTTCATATTTAGGTCATTTACACAAACACCCATAATTACAAACTTGTCATAAGTTAACCAAAAAAATAGCAATTAAATGTTGTATATTAAATTTTTCTTTAAACACGACCCCTATGAATACTTTAATTAAACTAACTGTATTACTTTCTTTAACTTTAGGTCCTTTATTCGCATCAGCAGGAACGGTTCAGCCCAAGGATCTGAAATCAATTACTTTTGTAGACAAGAACAAGGTCAAGTGCAAACTCTTTCTAATGGGGAAAATAAAAGAGGGCATTGCATGGAAGCAAGATTGTGAGGATGGATCTTCAGCAGGTTATTTGGAGAAAAAAAGAACAAATACGTCTGTGCTTTTGGAAGGACTTATTACAGATGTAGAAATTAATTTAGTTTCTAACAAGGTGATGATGCAAGATGAAAACAAGGTGCAACTTGCTTATGCAATCACACCATCTGATTCGCTGCCCTCTGGGAC
>DAIUEA010000148.1:0-5094 GCA_036845365.1 Limnohabitans sp.
GCGCAGACTTATGAAGTTAAATATTGACGCTGGCGGAGTTCACTCCAGAAGAATAATTGAGAAAGAAATCTCCCTTGAGAGCCAACTAGCCACCTAGGCCAACTAAGTTTCTCTCTCGTCCTTGAGCGCACAGTAAGCAGCACCCCATAAACAGGAAAATCGACTAGGAGATGGATTGGATGTAGATGGGTTCTTTGGGCAATCTTAATTGCTGCCGTTTGAATATTTCCCGATAAGCGTTCTCTAGATATTTGGTAAATTCAGCGCTTTTGAACAACGGAGCCTTGGTTTTAGCTATCTGTAATTTGTGTCTAATATTCTTTAATTCATCCCTATGCGTTGCAAGGTGCAGGGCCAATCGTGTGTACTCCTCATCATTTTGGGTGATCAGCTCTTGAAGGCCTAAGGCACTTAACAAACTTGCCCCGACTCTGGCGGCAAATCCTTTTCCAATTTGTGTCAAAACTGGTAACCCAGCCCACAAGGCATCACTGGCTGTGGTGTGAGCGTTATAGGGAAGTGTGTCCAAAAATAGGTCCGCGTGAATGTGCCGGCCCAAGTGCTCGGGAAGAGGCAATCTATTCGCAAATATAAGCCTTTGTGGATCAACCCCTCTTAGGATTGCTTCTGACTTAAGATTCGCGGCAATTTGTAAATCATCCTCTAAAAGCCATAGGACACTTGACGCTACTTTTTTTAATAAATCCATCCAAATTGTAAAAACAGGAGGAGTGATCTTATAGGTGCTGTTAAAGCAGCAAAATACAAAACTTTGTATGGGTAGGCCGTGATCTAATTTTGTTTTTTTGCAGGGTTCAATGCGCCGCTTCGAGTCATTGATTTGGTAGGAGTCAGGCAGATAGATAATTGTCTCGCTATAAAACTTTTCATACTCAGGAGGTATGCATACTTTATCTGCAATTAAATAGTCCATACAGTCTGAGCCACTTGTTCCTGGGTACCCAAGGTAGGACACTTGAGCGGGTGCGCAGCGGTGCACGAAGATGTTAAATTTGCTGTCCAAGGTAAAACCTTTTAAATCAACAGCAATATCAATGCCTTTGGCTTTGCACAGATTTGCTATTTCAATATCGCCCATATCTTTAACATCAATAAAATGCTCCACAGCGCCTTTGATCCTCTTTTGCATGTCATCCTCAGTGTTTGGGCCAAAGGATATTGCAAATATCTCAAATTTATCTTTTGCGTGTAATTCAAAGAGCTCGGCCATTAAAAAGGCTGTGGCGTGATTGTGAAAATCGGCTGACAAATAAGCAATTCGAATTCTCTTATTCGAGGGGGCTGCCTCAAAAGGCATAGGGCGCGCAGTTGCGAGCTCTTTTGCGGTGAGCTGGGCACGTTCCTGTGAACCGAGTGGCTCAGAGTGTTTATCTTGAACCCAAAGCTTGGAGCTTTTAAGGTGAAGTGAGGGGGAATCAATTAAAGCGAGAACAGGAAACGGATGGCTCACATTTTTTGATTGTGCAATGTTTACGATCATTTCATCCACTAAGAATCTTGTATTTTCAAAGCGTTGATTTGAGAGCAGAGGCTTACTCGAGTTTATGCCTGTGGAGTCATTCGCAGTTGGCTTTACTGGCTCTACTGGCCCTACTGGCCCTTCTGACCAAGCTGAACAACTAGACCAACTAGACCAATCTGCAGCGTGCATTTGAGTATGAATGAGATTACCCAGGGCGTATTCATAATCGGGGTCGATGGACATAACGCGTTTAAAGTCAGCAATCGACAGTTTGTATTCTTTCAACTGCCTAAGGGCCAGTCCTCTTGCATTTATGGCCTTGATGAAATCACCATCAATGCTCAAGGAGTGATCGTAATTTTGTTTTGCATCCTCATACAAACCCATTTGGTGTTGGACCACGCCTAGGTTGTAGAGTGTCTCTGGTCGTTGGGACTTTGAGGCCAGTTTGAGTGCATTTTTGTAAGCCTTGGTTGCATCCTCAAAGAGTGCCATTTCTTTGCACGCATTTCCTAGATTGTTCCAGCCCCCATAAGAATCTGGGTCGAGGAGGATAGCCCGAGTTAAAGACTCTTTTGATGAGGCATACATTTTGCCTAGAAACTGGGTCGTACCTTTATTAAAGTAAGCCTCAGAGAGGTTAGGTCCAATTGCAATTGACCGGCTAAGAAGTAAAACCGCCCCCTTATAGTCTTTTCTATCGCTCAGCTCGTTTGCAAGATTAATGTAGGCGGGGTAATCTTGGGGACTCAGCTCAATCGATCTTTCAAAGCTTTTTAGACAAAGGGAGTGTGATTTTTCATCTTTCATGTCTCTGAGTAAACAAGCTAAATTAAAGTGTGAGGGTGCAAAATCTGCTTTTATGAGGATACTTCTTTGATAGTTTAGTAAAGAGCTTTCTAGTTTTCCTAGTTTATGGAGTGCGGTACCTTTGTTTATGTAAGCTTGGTATTCTTGTGGGCTAAGTGCAAGAGCCGCATTTAAGTGATCAACTGCTTGTTGGTGCTCTCCAAGTTTTAGGCATGACGAGGCGGCGCTGTAATGAGTTAGATAAAAACGTTTCTCCAACGTCAAAGCTTTCTTAAATTTTTCTAAAGCCAGTTGATCTCTGCCCTGCTCTTGATATATGAGACCTGCCAAATTAAGTGTTTGAAAATGATTGGGCTCTTTTTTTAGGATGAACTCATAAATCTTTAAAGCTTGGGCAAACTCTTTTTTTTCATGAAAGCTTAAAGCGCGATCGATTGCTAATTTAAGGTTCATTTAACGAATTGCCCTATTAATTCTGAGCGATGCAATGTGTTTGGTAGAGACTAAAAAGGGGCAGTTTACAATCAATACCTTGATTTTAAGTTTTTATTTTCACCCTCGATGAGCATAAAAAGTTAGAAACTTTAAAAAGTCTCTACTTTGTGCTGATTCAGTCAAATTCATATTGCATGTTGGGATATCAATGCGCTTTGCTTTCACCGCCTCAGACAGATATTTAGGAATTGTTGAAGCTTTTGTGGAGGCTGGTTGGACACCTGTCAAACTCTTCACGCTTCCAACCGACGACCACCGCGTATTCCCAGTTACGGCCACACTTAGTTTTGCAGCTCAAAGGGGTTTACCCATACAGCTTTCGCCGATTCAAACTGAGGACCTGCAGGTTTTGGCTGAAAAAGGGTGCGAGGTATTAATTGTGGCTAGTTATAGTTTTAAGATCCCGGACTGGACGCCTTACCTCAAATACGCTATCAATTTTCACCCCTCTCCATTGCCTGTTGGGCGAGGCCCTTATCCCATGATTCGCGCCATACAACAAAGATTGCCGAGTTGGGGGGTAGCTTGCCATAAGCTTGCCCCAGCTTTTGATTCAGGAGACATATTAGCAATTGAGGAGTTTCCCTTATCAGTGTCAGATAACCATGATATTTTGGATTTAAAAATTCAAATGGCAAATAAAAGACTCGCCCGGCGTGTTGTTAATGACTTTCAGTCTTTGTGGGAGCACTCTACACCCCAACAACCTAGCGAATTTTGGCGACTCTGGAACGAGGGCGATAAAACAATTAACTTTAACTCTAAGGTCGAAGAAATCCTAACCCAAATAGATGCCTTTGGAATGCATGAAGTGATCGCACATATTAATGGATTTAAAGTCCGCGTAAAACGTGCCCTTGGTTGGGTAGAAAATCATCCAAACACACCAGGACACGTCGTACACGCTTTCAGCTCCAACGTGGTGGTTGCTGCGCAGGACGGCTATATTGCGCTAACGGAGTGGACTGCGGAGGGGCCAAGCCCGACGCAAAATCAACCTTAATCATTAATTGCTTTCGTATTTTGACGCGTTCTACATAGGTGGTAACTTGTACCGCAACGCAAGATTAAAATTAAAGAGTTGCTTTTTTTTCTCATAGAATACGAATTCATACGCGTGATCAAATATTCCCTTCGTGGGCAAACAGGAGCTTACTATGTTAGAGTTATTTACCAGCCCAGACACTTGGTTGGCACTATTACAAATTTGTATCATCAACGTTGTATTGAGCGGAGATAATGCGGTGGTCATTGCATTAGCCTGTCGCTCGCTGCCCCCTAAGCAAGCTAAAACGGCTTTTATCATAGGAGCTGTTGGCATTATTGTTTTGATGACTGTACTGACCGCAGCAGCATCCTATTTGCTTGACATTCCATACGTCGCAATTGTGGGCAGTGTTTTATTGGTTTGGATTGCGATTAAGCTTCTTGTCTCCGATGACGGTGAAGAGGACTTAAAAGGTGGCTCCCATTTTTGGGAAGCCGTGAAGATAATTATCATCGCTGACATCGTCATGAGTCTTGATAATGTATTGGGCATGGCAGCGGTTGCCAAAGGACATACATGGATGCTTTTTATCGGCATGGTGATTACGGTGCCCCTCATTCTTTTTGGAAGCGCGCTTATCATGAGACTCATGGACCGTTTTCCCATTGTGATCACCCTTGGGGCTGCTTTGTTGGGCTATGTGGCCGGCGAAATGTTGGTCGATGATCCTGCAATATCCACCTACATAGCCACAAATATCCCCATGGCTGATGTTATTTTCCCCTTGGCTGGGGCTTTACTGGTGGTTGCGACCGGTAAGTTCTTGGGAAGCCGCAAACAATCCACTCAATCCGATCAACCGAGTTGAACCTCGAACGGTTCGGGATCAAACGGTTTTCAATTAATGCCAGCTGCACTCAGAGTTCGGCGGTGTATTGAAGGGGGAGGTCGGTTATAATAAAGGGCTTTTAAGCACCTTTTAATCACACGCCCACGCTTTACTTAAAGACCAATCCCTCGATAGAACACACCCTCGAAGAGTTAGCTCTCAAAGGTGCGATGGGCGTCACCGAAATTCAAACGGAGAACCCATTGCTTTTGTCTTTACAGGGAAAATTTCCTCCAGCCATTTTGGCGTTAAACGACGGCACCGTCTATGTAGGCCACTCGATTGGCGCACCAGGTCTAAGCGTTGGAGAGGTGGTCTTCAACACCGCTTTGTCGGGGTACCAAGAAATCCTTACCGACCCAAGTTATTGCCAGCAATTGGTGACCTTAACTTACCCTCACATCGGTAATTACGGGGTTAGTCGAGAGG
>DAIUEA010000149.1:0-5091 GCA_036845365.1 Limnohabitans sp.
ATAGTGATCCAAGGTGACAGTCCATAGTTGATGAATAAAGCAGCCGTCATATAGGCGCCAATACTAAAAAACACACCGTGCCCCAACGAAAATTGTCCGCCAAAACCCCCAATAATATTCCAAGCCACCGCCACTGCGCCCATCAAATAAGTGAAAGCAACTATGTTGATCCACTGAGGGTATCGAGCCAATAGCAGTACAGGCAAAAATAGCAGCACCATGCATCCAAGGTATTTGAAACTCAAAGATTTCGGCGTTTCGATCAGTTTCGATGAGTCCGCATCAATTGCTTGGTCTGCAAAGGTGCCTCCCTTTGAGAGAGTATCCGCAGCGTCTTTAGTTTTGTTCACGAAAACCTACCTCCTCTGCTCCAACCATACCAAGTAGTCCGCTTGGGCGGACCATCAATACAACCAAAAAAATCATAAACCAGACCGCGCTTCGCAAAACCGGATCAATGTAGTATCCCGCGAGTGCCTCAACAACACCCACAATCAAACCGCCTAGGTAGGCGCCCCAAACACTTCCCAGCCCACCCAAAACAACGACTGCAAAGGCAGCCAAAATAAAATTCCCTCCCACCCCTGGGGTAATTGAGTAGATGGGGGTGAGCATCGCTCCTGCAAAGCCTGCCAAAGTCGCACCAATTCCAAAGGTCAGTAGGTAAGTGCGCTCAACGTTAATCCCCATCGCCCGAGCGCCCAGTTTGTCTTGGGTGACGGCTCTAATAGATTTGCCTGTTAGGGTTTTATTCAAAAATATATGTAGTCCAACCGTTATGAGCGTTACAGCAACAAAGACGATTAACCTCACCACGCTCAAACTAAGCTCCCCAACACTCAGCGACCATCTGCTGCTCTCGCCTCCGATGCTGTAGGCCTCGCCCTTTGTCACCATTAACATGATGTTTTGAAACATCATCAATAACCCAAAGGTTGCAAATATTTGCATATTCGACTCCGCTCTTAAGGGCTGGATGACAAATCGCTGTATGACTATCCCGATCAACCCCACCAAGGGCGCAACCACCAAGAAAGATAGGTAGGGGCTAATGTTGAACTGTGTGTAAGCAAAATAACTTCCATACATCCCAAGCATCACCAACTCACCTTGAGCAAAATTAACAATTCTCACCACACCGAAGATGAGATTTAGGCCAATGCTCACGAGACCATAAATCCCACCCAAGAGCAGTCCGATGATGAGAACGTTAAGTATTTGATCCATCGTGAGGTTTGTATTAAATTAAAGTGCTAATTAAATATTTTGAAATATTTATTGTTTGCGGGGTAGATTTTTGAGCGCAGCCCCTGGTGAGATGGCCTCCTTTGGAAAGACCGTGACCATCTTGCCCGCTTGCCATTGAGCCGTCGTAAAGTTACTTCTGACGTTTTGGAGTTTGGTAAATTTTGCGCCGTATCCTGAAGGGTAGGTACTCTCAGGCACATCCATTTTCTCAACAACAGCACGCACTTTATCAACCTCAGTGCTACCGGCAGTTTTAATAGAATCAAACAAAATCATCGTACCTGAATAGGCGGCCATGCTCTGGGGCGCTAAAGGCTCTGCGTTGTACTTAGCACGGTATGCTTTCAGATAAGCCTTTGATCCAGGACCGTAAGCCTCGGAGATGTCGTATTTAGGATAGCCCACAACCAACAGACCTTCGATAAAATCTGCCCCCAAAGCGTCCAAGGTCTCTTTTGTGTCACCCGTGCCTACGAACACAATAGCAGGGGGTTTGACTCCCTGATCTCTGATGGTCCTCAGGAGCAGTGAGCCGTCTGGGACGTAGCCTGTTTGTAAAAGCACATCTGGATTTGCTTGTTTGGCTCTGAGCACAGAATCATTCATATCAATGGATTTTGAGGAATGAGCACCCATCATTACCACTTTAGCACCTAGGGCCTCCAAAGAGATTTTTTGCGAGTTTGCGATGGAGGAACCGTAAATTGAGTCCTCGTGCTCGATCCAAACTTTAAGATCCTTCATCTCTTTTTTCAGCGCAGGTGCAACGAGATATTTAATAGTGGCTACTGAGGTGGCAGAGAAAGCAGCGCTGTCTGGTCCACTTCGAATGAAGTTTGGCAGCCCTCTGTCAATTAAATTTTGAGCAACTGCGTTGGTTTCCCAATACAGTTTGTTGTACCTTGCGGCTGTATCGCTTGCTGTTAAAGATATTGCACTTATGTAGGTGCCCAAGAAGAGGTCAACTTTGTCGTTGTTTGCCAGTTGTTCGACAGTAGCAATTCCCTGCTGCGGGGTAGAGGCGTCACCGCGGATTAATTCTACTTTCTTACCAAGTAGCCCCCCTTTTTTATTAATTTCTTCAACCGCTAACTCGTAGCCTCTGGTCACCTCTGTGCCGTACAACGCCATTGGACCGCTGTAGGGATTAATGGCCCCGATTTTCAAAGTCTGTTGAGCGCTTGTAAGACCAGAGAAGGCAAGTAGCCCTGTCAACAACGCCGTGTGCAACACTGCTTTGCAGCCCATACGCAACCCTGTCGCAGTTGAATGAGACGTAGAAGATGTGATCTTTGGATCATTCATAATTTTTTTCAATTTAAACTCCTTTAAAAGTAGCCTTTGTAAGCCATTGACTTTTTAGTTTCACAATTTATAAAACACCAATCTCTCTACCCACTGACAAAAAGATACCCCCACCCGCTATGCCCCCGTCTACAGGAATATCCGCACCTGTGATGTAATTTGATTCAGGACCTAGCAAGAAATACATTACTTTTGCAATTTCATCAGCCTGAGCTTTTCTTTGCATTGGAATTATTTTGGATAAAGCCTGAACCAAATCGGGTCTGTTTTGAATCATTTCGGTGTCGACTACACCGGGCATGATGGCATTCACTCTAATTCCTTTAGAGGCCAACTCGAGGGAGGCGCTCTTGGTTAAGCCTCGCATCGCCCATTTGCTGGTGGTGTAGGCCGCGGAGTAGTATCCGGTGAGTCCTACGATTGAGGAGACGTTCACGACAGAGGCTCCTGCGGACATGAGAGGCGCTAAATACTTGATTCCCAAAAATGCGCCCGTTAAATTCACACCTATCACTTTTTCCCACTCATCTAGTTGAGTTTGAGTTACGGTTTGACGACTACCGGTAATGCCTGCATTGTTCAAAAGACCCCACAAAGGGGTTTGTGTCTCTTTTAATATTTCAACCATTTTGAGCCACGAAGATTCTGAGGAGACATCAAGATTGAGGCAGTGCAAGGTGCCTGGTTTGCCTTTTGCACTTTCTTGCAACGCAGTCCAACTTCTTTGCTCGGTATCAAAATAATCCATCACATAAACATGGGCACCTTGCTCGAGCAGCATGACGGCTAAGCTTGCACCTTGTCCTCTGGCGCCGCCTGTGATCACCACAGATTTTTGAACCCAATATTTTTGTGACATATTTTGAGGTGTGTTTTGCTAATTAAATTAACTTACTGTGCTGCGATCTTTGCGCTTTCTGCGATGCGCTTAAAGCGCTCGGTTTCTTGCTTTTGAAATTGGCGCATCTCGCTGGGGCCCAAATTAAGAGGAGCTGAACCAATGGACTTAATAAAATCATCTGTACTCTTGGTCAACATGATTTTGTTGACCGCATCCACCAACCGCCCCGTCACCAACTCAGGTGTCTGAGATCTCACGTAAAGGGAGGTCCATGTGTAGTTCACAAAGTTGGGGTAGCCACTCTCTTTGACGGTTGGTATATCCGGATAATCAGGATGTCGGGCCTCCCCCGTCACAGCTATTGCCTTTAATTTGCCAGCCTTCACCTGTGGCATGGCGGCGATCAAATCACTGACTGCCCAGTCCAATTGATCGCCCAAAATTCCAAGAAAAGTCTCGGGCGCGCCTTTGTAGGGAATATTCTCAAAATTTATTGAAGCTTCAGATGAAAACCATGCAGCAGATAGGTGAAATCCCGACGTGTAAGTGCCCACATTTAATCCATGCGACTTTGCTTTTGACGCATTCACCAAATCATTAATTGTGGCAATGTTGGACTGCGGGTTTGACACGAACACCATCATCCCTCTAGCCAAACCATGAAGCGGTTTTAAGTCTTTAAAGGGGTCGTAAGGTAAATCCTTAACGACGACGGGATTAACCGACAGATGGGTGTTGGTGCCTAAAAAAATAGTGTACCCATCGGCAGGCGCTTGTTTCACAGCCATCGCTGCAATGATGCCGTTCCCCCCGGGACGATTTTCAACCACCACACCAACACCCAAAGATGCAGCCAATTGTTCTGCAAAATATCTTGCCGTGGTATCCGAGCCGCTGCCTGCACTTGTGGGCACAATCATTTTGATGGTGCGCGAGGGAAATTCATTGCCCTGAGCGAGAGCCGTGTTTTGAGCAGCAAACCCTGTACCCATCAGCAGGATACAGAAAAATAATTTAATACAAAATGACTTATCATAACTATTAAAATAAAGCCAATCAAAGACACCCTGTGTTCGGGGATAAACACACCTCTTTTTAGTCAAAAATGTGACTAAAGAAACACTCGGGTTATTTGATTTTTTCATAAAGAGTTTGATCCGTTAGTGGGCATCGTTGGGCTCAAACCTAGGAACTTTAAACTCGCCCTCTTGCTCAATCACCAACCTCAGCGGCTGATCTATTTGAAGGTTTTCAGCGTCCTGAATACGGATGACGTTGCTTATTAAACGCGGGCCCTCCTCTAACTCTACGACAGCAACGTTGTAAGGCACTTTGTTCTCAAATGCCTTATGGTAGGCAATATGAAACACCACCCAGCTGATTAATTTTGCTTTACCGCTCGCCGCTTTCCATGATAAGTTGTCCTGCAGGCAACTTGGGCACTCAGTGCGGGGAGGCAAAAACGCATGTTTACAATGCCCGCAGCACTGATAGCTTAAGACGCCTTTTTTCAGACTCTCCCAATAAGGAGCAGTTAGGGGAGTAACACGGGGCAAAGGAATTTCGGTTGTGTCCATAGTCTATGTCTCCTTATTGACCCAAAATGAGTGTGGAATGGGTGTGCATGATTCCACCTTGGTTACTGATAATGCATTTTTTAGCCCCAGGCACTTGTAAATTGGCCTCGCCCCCCATTT
>DAIUEA010000150.1:0-5076 GCA_036845365.1 Limnohabitans sp.
CGTTAGCTCTCCAAGACTTAAGACGTCGAGCACTCGGCTCAAGTACCACGAAACTATCATACAAATGATCCAAACCAAAGCCATGAGCTTAAATGCCGCCCAACCCACCAAACTAACGCTACCCAACATAAAGGCTTGCATGGATTGAGTAACACGAGGATCCAATAGCGTGACGACCGAACAAAGAGCACCTAGCACTACGCCCACAATAACACCGGCTAAAAGAAGTCTTATGGTTTGTTGGGCGCCTCTTGCAAGTATCAATGTCAAAAAAACTGCACTGAGTGCACCCAAAAAAGCCGCACCCGTGAGCCCAAAGTTAATAATCCAAGGCGAGGTGATGGGTGCAAATCCGTAAAACACCAACGTAAGTGCGACCCCGAGTGAGGCGCCGGAGGCGCTACCTAAGAGATAAGGATCGGCCAGTGGATTTCTAAAAAGACCTTGCGCCAACGATCCTGACAGACCAAGCAAAGCCCCACTCATTAAAGCCCCTAATGTGCGAGGCAGTCGTATATCCCGCACGATTGCTAAACCTATAGGATCACCGTTAAAGCTCCAAGAATAATCTAAACCGTTGTCGCCTAGACTTGCTCCAAGCGCAGTGGCAACCAAACCAACAATAAATAACGTCAAAACCAATAAGCTGACTTTGGCGTTTGAGTGGGTTTGAGGGACGCTCAAGGAAGAAGTCCTTTGGTGGGGATGGTTGATAGCACAGAGCTATTCACGATGCTTGTGAGGTTAGCGCTGCGGGTGTTGTTTAAATTAGAAATGCACTGAGCCAAGATGCGCGCTGCCTCGCCCATTCTAGGGCCAGGACGTACGACGATATCAGATTGCTCTTTTGTGAGCGGACAAATCCGCTTTTCTCGTACAGCAGCCATGCCTCCCCACCCGGGCCGTCGCATGAGATCTGAAAAATTATTGTCCGCCACAATGATGAGATCAGGGTTAGATCTCACTATAAATTCGGAGCTAAGTTTAGGAAACTCGCCCAGTCCCTCTGGCACTATGTTACCCTGCCCCAGTTTTGTCAAGGTTTCGCCAATGAAGGATTTAGGTCCAGCTGCGTAAGGACCCGTTGATACTTCAAAATAAATACGTAAATTTCTTGTCTTATAAGGCAATGACTGCGCGGCCTTAGTGATTTGGGCATTCATCGATTGCCATACTCTTTGGGCATCGTGGGTATTAAAAATAAGATCTAATTTCTCTAAAGTACGCAAAATATCTGCATAGTTTTTGCTCTCAAGTATAAAAACCTTAAGTCCAAGTTGCTCAAATCGCTCAGAGGTGCGAGGATTAATTGACATCAACACCAAATCCGGCTTTAGCGCGACCACCCCCTCTATATTGGGGGTTAATCCACCCCCCAGATGCCTTATGGTTTTGGTTTGCAATGGGTAATTTGAGTCATCATCCACTCCAACCAAAGCGTCGCAGCGGGAGAGCTCGCAAAGTGTTTCAGTAAATGAAGGTAATAAGCTAACTATCCTCGTTGGGGGCGATATAAAAGACAAAGCAACGCCCCTGTCATCCGTTACCTCATAGGCTTTAGAGGGAGCGGTACAAAGCAAGCTCATTAAAAAAATTAATAAGCTTGCGAGCTTTTTTGAGCCACTGAGTTTAATAAGTTCAATCATCAAGATCATTTTCTCAAAATAATTCAAGAGGAATTTTTTAAGAACATAAATAAACAACTCACACCAAGGCGCAATGTCATAAGTAATAAAACTGTTTCAGCAGTTTAATGAATGAACTTATTTTTGTTGATATATCACCGAAAGCCACGCTGTCCTGCCCGGCGTGTTGAAACCATAGGCTAACTGATACTTCTCATTAAATGCATTGTCTATTCGCAGCCTGTAAGTAAACTCTTCACTGTATTTGTAACCTGCATAAAAAGACCAAATCTGGTAAGGCCCCAATGTGGTTGGTACAGTTGGATAAAAAGAAATTCCATCCGTCCTACTGCTCGAAGCTATGTATTTGGTTCCAAAATCAAATACATCTATCGATTTACCCACATCTACCGATCCAAATTGTTTCGCTCTTCTCAAAATGGGTGAAGGATTAGGAGACTCGTCAGTCGGGTTTTGAGATGTGAAAGCGCCAACCAGTCTGTACCCTTTCCAAATTGCTCTCTCGGAGAGCTCCCAACCATGGTTGACCATAAGTGGTATGTTGGTGTAGTTAAATTGATCGTTATAGGTAATCGCATTTTCTGTGCTGCTGTTGAAGTACACAATCCTTGTATTTGTAATTGAATTTTTGTACTCTATTGCTGACTCAACCGTATGATGAAGCTCTGGTACTAGGTTAGGATTAAAAATCGTTCCTTGAAAAAACTCACCCACCGCGGGGGCTCTAAAACCCATGGAGCTGGTTGCTGACACTCTTAATTCATCTGATAAATGGTATCCCATTCCGGCTAACCCTGTGGTGGCTCCAAACTTGGTACTGGTTGTGTTATTGACAGTGTTGTACTGAGCAACGACTGCATCAGGCTGACTTACCTGAAGTCCATCCCTACGCGCGTTAATTTGAAAATCAAACTTATTCCATTTCAGCGTGTCACCTACAAATAAGCCGTAAGATTTTCTGTACATCAGGTCTGCGTACCCATCATTAAAGTGCTGGTCTGAATAACTAATTCCAAAAGCTATTTTTTGGGTCCTGTTGATTTCGTAGGTGTTGCTCCAATTAAGGGAGTCGGTATCTGAGGTTGTGTTTGGCGCTGCGGAGGTAGGCGTGAATTGATAATCTAGCTTAGAGTGTGTAACGTCTAGTTGAGAATACCAGGAGTCTGAGAGAGAGACTTTAGCGAATAAAGTCGAATCACTGCTTATTGTCCTTGAATGCGCACCCGCATCATAAACTCCCACATTTGCGTTGTAATCTAGCGTTTGATCCTGATACCTCTCTTTAAAACCAATTTCCCAGTCACTATTTATAAATTCACTCATCCCAAAGCCAATTCCGTCGCTCTTAAAGTCTCCCGTATTGGTTACCGATTTAGGAAATAGCGCATGGTCTATTGGAGTAAAGCCTGCGCTGTTGGTGCCATTTGCTGTTAAATTAAATTTTGTATCCCCAAGGCGACCAGATATTCCAGCCGTAGTGTCCACAGTTTTATAGGTCCCGTAGGTAAGTGTGCCAAAGGCTTTGGGAGGTCCGTTTGATCCCGCTTTTGTAAAGATATTAATTACACCCCCAATAGCTGCTTCCCCGTATAAGGCACCGCTGTTTCCTCTAATAATTTCTATTCGCTCAATGGCTTGAGGTGGAGGCAAACTTGTGTTGTTTAAGGACGCGAATCCATCAGGTTGAATCCTTATGCCGTCAACGTAAACTGCCACGCTACTGCTGGACTCGCCTCTCAAGAAAAAAGACGATTGTGCGCCCAGGCCGCCGTTGGTTGAGACCTCAACGCCTGGTTCTCCTTGAAGGAGTTCGGCAACAGACCTTGCTTGTGATCTTTGAATTTCTTCTTTCGTAATGATCGTAACCGAGGTCAGTACTTCAGATAATGGTTGCTCAAATCTTGATCCACTCACGACTACTGGATCTAAAAACTCATTGGCTCTAATATTTTGGCTGAGAGTTATTGAACAAATAAAGATTAATGCGATAAAAAGAGAAAAGTGTCCTTTGAGCAAAGGAGTTAGAAAAGAAAACATGTTGTGGGTCCAGGTCCGAATCAGGCTCATTAACTCTCCTCGTTAATGAATGCCGAAATGAAAAAAGCGAACGGGACACAACAAGTCAGTTGAGATGCAAGGCGCACTCATTTACTGGCAAGCGATATCCTTCGTCGCTGTTTCCGCCTGTTGAAGCCGGTATCCGGACTAATGAACAAAAGAATTTTTCCTTCCCAAATAATTAGATTATTCAGTGGACTTTTAAAACTCCTAGCGCTTACCAATAAAGCGCGTTCACTTACCGTTGCGAGGACAGTTTGGTCGCTCACCTGCGTGAACTCCAAATTCCCGTTTAACTTAAATTTACCCTTCAGTAATTAAGCACTTCAACACAGTCATTGTAACGCACTTGAAATTGGTGATTGTCAAACTTGCGCTTTTGCTCGACAAACCTTATCGGATTTAAAGCCACCGTCGGCTATATCGGTTCAGTAGGATTGCCACTCCCAACACTTGCAGCTGTTCTGGCCTTAGTGGTTGAAATCATTGGCAGTCTTGCTTTGCTGGAAGGCTTGGGAACGCGAATTGCGGCAATCGTGTTGGCTGTTTTCACGTTGGTGGCGACCTTGTATTTCCATAATTATTGGGAGCCCCAGCTGATCAAGCGTTTGTGCAACAACTCATGTTCTTCAAGAACATTGCAGTTGTAGGCGGCTTGATGACATTGGCTGCACACGGCGCAGGCAATTGGAGCGTTGATGCTCGAAACCAAGAGTAGTGAAAAGAATCTAAACGTTACTCAGGTAATCTGGCGTAGCTGATCAAGACAAAACACCAACTTTGTTCATCTCGGATGGCACTCTAAAATTTGAGCACGAGCCTAGCAAACTCGAGTCACTTTTCGATTTAGTAATATTAATGAATTCCAATAAACAGCAGTTTATTCCTTAAAACAAACTAAATTGGGCTGCAGGCCTTATCCATAGACTACCCCCTAAAGAAATTATTCAACTGTAACGCTCTTTGCTAAGTTTCTTGGCTTGTCCACATCAGTTCCCCTTGCGCAGGCCGTGTGGTAGGCCAGGAGCTGTAACGGAACCACATGCAAAATGGGGGATAAAAGGCCGTAGTGCTCTGGCATTCTGATGACGTGAATACCTGGGGCGTTCTCTATCTTGGAGTCTGAATCAGCAAGTACATACAAAACCCCTCCTCTAGCACGAACCTCTTGAAGATTGCTTTTAAGCTTTTCAATCAAAGAGTCATTCGGGGCTACGGCAACCACTGGCATTGCATCAGTGACGAGCGCCAATGGGCCGTGCTTGAGCTCTCCGGCGGCGTAAGCCTCAGCGTGAATGTAAGTGATCTCTTTTAGCTTTAACGCGCCCTCCATCGCTATGGGGTAATGTGTTCCTCTACCAAGGAATAGGGC
>DAIUEA010000151.1:0-5047 GCA_036845365.1 Limnohabitans sp.
TACTGCTTTTAAGTGATGTGAACAGCGAGACAGTTTGGATTGGAAGAGTGGGCGCGTGTTTGGCCTTTTTGTTGGTGGGTGCTGGTATGCAAACCACTCAAACTGCGGGACTTGCTTTGGCAACAGATATTGCACAACCCGATAAAAGACCCAGAGTGGTTGCCCTGCTTCACAGCGCGATGCTTGTAGGACTAATCGTTGGCAGTGGCTTGCTGGGGTGGCTATTAAAGGACTTTTCTGCAACAAAATTAGTTCAGGTCGTTCAAGCAAGCGCACTTTTAGTGGCCGTTCTTAATTTGACGTCACTTTGGAAGCAAGAGGCACGTCAAACCAAAAGGGGGCAGCGTGAGCCAGATGGTTTTTCAAAGAACTGGCGTCAACTGATTAGATTGCCGCACATGAAACGGTTTCTTTGGGCTGTTGGAATTGGTTCCTGTGCGTTTAGTATGCAAGACATTATTTTAGAACCCTACGGAGGTGAAGTCTTGCACCTTGATGTGAGCTTCACAAGCTCACTCACCGCTTTGTCGGGAGCAGGTGCCTTGGTCGCATTTGCATTTGCTGCAAAACTTATGGACAAAGGTGTAGACGCCTGCAGAGTATCTGCGGTGGGACTTTTAATGGGCTTACCGGGTTTTGCAAGCGTCATGCTCGCCTCCCCCATGGAGTCAGAGTCGCTCTTCAGGGCTGGCACTGTGTTGATTGGATTTGGTGGAGGAATGTTTTCTGTTGGGATGCTCATTATGGCTATGGAAATGCCAGAGAAAGGTATGACTGGGATGGTCCTCGGTGCTTGGGGTGCAGTGCAGGCCACTGCCTCTGGTTTGTCGATGGCAGTGGGCGCAATCTTGAAGGACAGTTTTGCAAATTTCGCAAGCAGCGGATATTTGGGCGAGTCCCTCATGGACCGCTCAAGTGGGTACGGGATGGTTTTCACCCTTGAAATGCTGTTGCTATTTGCTGCACTCATCGCGTTGTCACCCCTGTCACGCAAGAGACTCAGCGCTCATCCTCATCACGTTCAGTTTGGCCTAGCTGAACTACCCAATTGATATTCGTATTTATTCCAATTTAAAGGAGATGTCTAAATGGAAACTGGCGCAATTACTCAATACATAGATGTAGCACAAGTTGTTTTATACATCTTTTGGGCGTTCTTTGCAGGCGTTATGTACTACTTAATTAGGGAAGGCCACCGAGAGGGTTATCCCCTTGATAACGGACGAGAAAGCGGAGGACCCATTCAAACGGGTTGGCCCGTACCAGATCCAAAAACTTACAAATTAGAGGACGGTCGAGAAATAACCATACCTGATTTAAACAGGCCTGATGGTGACTACTCCTGCACACCCGCGCACTCTTGGTTGGGCGCGCCCCTTGAACCAACAGGAGACCCGATGCTCTCAGGAATGGGGCCAGGCGCTTGGGCTGCGAGGGAAGATATCTGCGAAAAAGATCCCCATGGAGAATTAAAGATTGTTCCCCTCAGAGTCGCCCCAAAGTACGGTGTCGCAACCCAAGACAATGATCCCAGAGGTTTAAGTGTTTACGGCGCTGATAGAGAAGAGGCTGGAACCGTAAAAGATCTTTGGGTTGACAAAATGGAAATGCTCTTTAGATACATTGAGGTTGCTTTACCTAGCGGCAAGTCAGTGCTACTGCCAGTTGCTTTCGCAGATATATCTAAATTCAAAGTGCAAGTGGAATCCATCCTCTCGACCCAGTTTGATAAAGTTCCAGCGCTCAGAAATCCTGAACAGATCTCAAGGCTTGAAGAGGAAAAAATTTGTGCCTATTACGGCGCAGGTACCTTGTATGCAACTCCCGAGCGCCAGGAACCTTTGGTATGAGAGCGACCCACGAGCATGAGTTTGAAGCGGCCCTAGGATTGCCTGAGCAACTACCAAAGGGGGAGTACATACTTTGGCAAGACGCCCCAAATTGGAAGAGCTTGGGGGTAGAGGCATTTCAGCTCAGAACTTTGACCATTTATTTTTGTTTAATGCTTCTATTGCAACTAAGCTACATAACGGGTCAAAGTCAAGGCGATGATTGGAGTGCAAAGCCGTTGCTGATCACGGGCTTTATGGTTGCTTTAACGCTGGGTGCGCTTTGGGCTTGGGCGTACATGAGTGCCAAAGCAAGTATGTACACCATTACGAATAAACGAGTGGTCATGCGCATTGGGGTTGTATTTAGTTTAACGTTTAATTTGCCCCTTAAACAAATTGTGGGAGCCCATGAACTCCACCGCACTAACGGTAAAAACGGCACAAACGGCACATCCGATCTTAGTTTATCCATTAAGAAAGAGGACCGCATTGGGTGGCTGCATCTATGGCCTCACGCAAGACCTTGGGCTCTAAGCCAACCAGAACCCACTCTGCGTTGTATTGCTAATGGTATTCGCTGCGCGGAAATACTCAAGGCTGCATGGCTTGAAGAGAACAAGGATATTGAGGTTGTGTTGCCCACACCAGCAAATGAATCTTCTGAATCTAAAAGCAACGAGTTGCGTGGATTAATGCAAGCATCTTGAACGTACATGAGTAAATATGAGAAATTTCACATCCATCCGTCAAACACAAAGCCTAGCTCATAGGGGGCAAAAGAGCTTAAATCCAATTACAAAGAAACATTTCCAAGTCATGTTGATGGCGATGGTTTTGTCGCTTGTTTACGTGACGTACACCACTCAATTTAGCTCATCCGTACCCGCTCGTGAGGAAGGTTCAGCAATTATTCAAAAGACCATACTCGGCATTAAAGATGACTCCAACGGAGATATATTGATCGAATTGATTGCAGACAAAACCCGATCTAACAATGACTCAGAAGTACAAACCAATAAAGTTCTTAGGTTCAGCGGCGAGCAAGGTTTCTTGCGTGGAACTCTAAGAGCGTTGGCACGCGATAGACGTCTTAGAAATCTTTCCTCTGAGGCTCCTTTTGAGCTGGCTTTGTATGAAAACGGGAGACTCTCGATTACGGATACGCTGACCTCTAGAGGTATTGATTTGGAAGCTTTCGGGCCGGACAACGTAGCAGTCTTTGCAAAAATTCTTCAAGAATTTACAAAAGACTCGTCGCTTAAACAAAGCGCGGTTTCAAGCGAACATTCAAATATCTTTATCCCTCCTTCAAAACCAATTTAAAAATTTTTAAATTAAATTAAAAGCCAAGGAAATCAAATGACTGCCATAACCGAATTCATGGACACTGACTTTACTCAACGCCTCGTAGACAGCGTTGAAAGCGCAGCGGACGCCAACAAAAAGGCTGTGACCAATACGGTACTTGCACCTAGGTTTTACACAACTAATTTTGATGAGATGGACAGACTCGACATCAGCCCCGTAAGACGAGAGTGGGACCTGATGATGCAAGAGTACGAGGGTGATAATAACCACGATCATTTCCAAAGAGACGCGGCGTTTGCTGAGGAGGTGCGCACCCTCATGTCAAAACTCGATGAGAGTTTGAAGCAAGAGTTTTATGATTTTTTAATTGGCTCTTTAACCTCCGAGTTCTCGGGCTGCATTTTATACAACGAAGTGAGAAAGAACGTCACCAACCCAGACATCAAAAAACTCATGACTTACATGGCAAGAGATGAATCAAGGCATGCTGGGTTTTTAAATCAATCGTTGAAAGACTTTAATTTTGGAATTGACCTTGGGCAACTAAAGAGGACTAAGAAATATACATTCTTTCAACCCAAATTTATTTTCTATGCAACCTACTTGTCCGAGAAAATAGGCTACGCAAGGTACATCACAATTTTTAGACAATTAGAGAAAAATCCAGACAAAAGATTCCACCCCATCTTTCGTTGGTTTGAGCGGTGGTGTAACGATGAGTTTCGTCACGGTGAGTCATTTGCGCTGATCATGAGGGCTAACCCCAAGCTCCTTAAGGGTGTGAATCTGTGGTGGATTCGTTTCTTTATTATTGCTGTTTATGCAACCATGTATGTGAGGGACCATACAAGGCCAGCCTTGCACGACGCCTTGGGTCTGAACGCAACTCAGTATGATTTTGAGGTCTTCAAAATCACATCCGAGATCTCCAAACAAGTGTTCCCGCTCCTGGTTGATATTGATAATCCGATGTTCAAAGTCTACCTTGACCGCTTGACAAGCCTTTCATTTGCAATGGAGGCGACTAAGGAGCGCCGTGGCGTGCTGAATATGTTGAACAAGGGACGGATTGCTGCACAAGCGTTCACGACTTTTGTGAAACTTTATTTCCTCCCTGTCATTAAATCTGAACTTCCTGCAAAGATCAGATTAGCTCCTTCTTGGTAGAAGTAAGTTAAGAGTATTTGTATCAACTTAGACCCCACCACACTGAAGACGCTCCTCAAGCCCTTAATCCTATGCAAGATTTCTCATCCTTCATAGAACCCTCATCGGTCGCGCTGATCTCTTGGTGGTTTGGCACAGGCATTATTCTTCTTTTGGTGAGACTGCCCAAGGAGCAGTTTTCGCCGGCTAGGTTGAGTTGGACTTTAATCAGCATACCTGCACTGTACTTTACTTATCAGTCCATGCTTGAAAATACCAACGCCAATGCTTATATGGGTTTTATAAGCACGATCGTACTTTGGGGCTGGCATGAGCTTGCATTTTTAACGGGATGGATCAGTGGGCCCAGAAGGGTACCCCTAGAGGCAGGCCTGGGATTATGGGATCGTTTTAAACAATCCGTTCAGGTGGTTTGGCATCACGAATTGGCTCTATTTGTAACTCTTATTTTGTTGGTGATTGTGCAAATAGGACATCCCAATCACACTGCAATGTGTACTTTTGCTCTTCTGTGGTTGATGCGTTTGAGCTCTAAGTTGAATCTTTTCTTTGGTGTTCCTCAGGTGGGCGAACAATACCTGCCTACCCATTTAACCTATATGGGAAGTTATTTCCGCAAAAAGCCTGTAGGAGTTTTCTTTTACTGCACGATGGGTTTATCGATCGCAGCTTGGCTCTACCTTATTTGGCAGGCTCATGAGGGTTTAGTCACCATCACCTCTCACTGGGTGTTGCTTGCA
>DAIUEA010000152.1:0-5024 GCA_036845365.1 Limnohabitans sp.
AACCTGTATCCCACGCTTAGGAGGCATGTGCACTATCCATTGTGCTACGGCGAGTTGAATTTAAGAGTTTACATAGCCTGCATTAAGCAGCGTTTTAGTATCCATTCGTCTCTTTCAAGGGACTTATGAAAAAAACAATAAGAGCAAAGACTAAAGAGCACAGACTAAAGAGCAAAGACTAAAAAATAATTGGTAAAAAGGTTGTGACGGGGAGTTGAAAAGAAAAGCTTTGAAAATGCTTGTCACTGATATTTTTATTTACCCTCTTCCCTGTTCCCTTTTATCAATTAAGAACCAACAGATATTATCTCCCAAGAGCAGAATATTCCTAAGCAGGGTAGAAATCTTTTCGCTCAGATTTTCATTTACTTAAGGAACGCATCGCCTCTTCAAGCCCCCTCAGGTTAAGGGGGTACATTTTTTGCCCCATTAATTCTTGAATCATAGAGATGCTTTGCCTGTACTGCCAAACCCCTTGGGGCTCTGGATTTATCCATGCAAACTTTGGATAGGCATGAGTTAGCCTTTGCAACCAAGCTGCGCCGGGCTCCTCGTTGTTGTACTCCACACTTCCCCCGGGTTGAACAATCTCATAGGGGCTCATGGTGGCATCGCCCACAAAAATTAGTTTGTGATCTTTGTTGTATTTGCGAATGATGTCCCAGGTGGGAAACTTTTCTGCATAGCGACGTTTGTTGTTTTTCCATAAAAAGTCGTAAACGCAGTTGTGAAAATAAAAGAATTCCAGGTGCTTGAACTCTGTTTTAACAGCCGAGAATAACTCCTCAACCCGACTTACATGATCATCCATTGTCCCGCCAATGTCCATCAACAACAGTACTTTGACGTTATTGTGCCTCTCTGGAACCATTTTGATATCTAAATATCCTGCATTCACCGCTGTCGATCTGATGGTGTCATCGATGTCTAATTCCTCTTGTGCCCCCTCGCGCGCAAAGCGCCTGAGCCTGCGAAGGGCGACCTTTATATTTCTCGTCCCCAATTCAACAGTGTCATCGTAATCCTTGTACTGTCTTTGCTCCCATACCTTTACGGCACTCTTGTTTTGACTTCGTCCCCCAATTCGAACTCCCTGGGGATTGGCACCCCCGTTGCCAAAGGGTGATGTCCCCCCGGTTCCAATCCATTTACTGCCCCCTTCGTGCCGCTCCTTTTGTTCTTCTAAGCGTTTTTGTAGAGTCTTCATCAGCTCATCCCAACCCATTTTTTGAATGGCGGCGAGTTGTTCGGGGGTGAATTCTTTTTCAAGCACTTTTTTGACCCAGTCAAGGGGCACCGTTCTCATCAAATCCCCCACCTGTTGCACCCCCTTGAAGTAGGAGGCAAAGGCTCGATCAAATTTGTCATAGTGGCGTTCGTCTTTGATTAAAGACATGCGGCTTAGAAAATAAAAGTCATCAATACTGTAGCCTTGGTGTTCATTCAGACCCTCTTCGTTGCCTAACGAGGCGCTGCGAAGTGGGCCTACAACGCCCTCTTGCAGAGCTTTGAGAAGGGTTAAGTATTCAGATACAGAGACGGGTAGTTGAGCGTTTCTGAGGGTGTAAAAAAAATCTATTAACATGTTCGTATCCCCCTGTTAAACAAAGGATGAATGGGCGCGTTTATTTTGCAAATACGTGAGGTGCGTTTTTACTGCGGGCCATTCGGCTTGAGTGATGCTGTAGACACACGTGTCTCTAAGACTATTGTCCGCCATGATTTGATGGCTCCTGAGTACGCCGTCTAATTTTGCACCAAGACGCTCAATCGCTTTTTTGCTTTGGTGGTTCATGAAATGAGTTCTAAACTCAACCGCGATGCAGCCCCAGCTCTCAAAAGCCTGCATGAGCTGGAGGTACTTCATCTGTGTATTGATCCCCGTCCTTTGAGCTGACTTGCAAAGCCAAGTCGAGCCTATCTCAACGCGTCTGTTTTTGTGGTCAATGTGCATAAAAGAGGTCATCCCACAGATTTTGTTGTTCGCACGGTCTACGACTGAAAAGGGAATCATTGAGCCTACGCTTTGTAAGGCAAGCCGTCTCTTAATCTCATCCTCAATTTGCTCTGGGCTAGGAATAAGGGTGTACCAAAGCTTGTGCAGTGATTGCGTTTGTAATAGAGATTTAAAGCTTGTGCTGTGCTCAATTGTTAGGGGTATTAACTGAACATGCTCGCCCTCCAAGGCGATTGGGGTCATTGATAGCGTAAGCATGTGGATGGGTTAGAGGTGGGTGCTAGTTAGGACTTAGAGGCAAGCGCCCACAAATGTTTGAATAAAAGTGTGAATACAAGGGGTAAGAAAAGTTCCATGAAAAAGTTAAAAGCATGAGGGCAACATGAGTCAAGTAATTTCTAGCGGTTCCTGCTTTGCATGTAGACCAACTTTTGAAAAAGCGTGAGGTCTTGCTCATTCTTCAATAGCGCGCCCAGCAAAGGCGGAATTACGACCTTCTCATCATTAGAGTGCAACACCGACGGATCAATGTCCTCACTGAGCAGCAGTTTGATCCAGTCTAATAACTCAGAGGTGGAGGGCTTTTTCTTCAGCCCAGGTAAATTTCTAACGTCATAAAATGACTTGAGTGCGCTTGATAAAAGTTCGCTCTTCAAATTGGGGTAATGAACCTCGACAATGGCTTTCATCGTGCTTGCCTCTGGAAACTGTATGTAGTGAAAAAAGCACCTCCTCAAAAAAGCGTCCGGTAACTCTTTCTCGTTGTTAGACGTGATAAATACCAGCGGACGGTTCTTTGCCCTAATCCATTCTTTGGTCTCGTAGCAATAAAACTCCATCTTGTCTAATTCCCGGAGTAAGTCGTTGGGAAACTCAATATCGGCTTTGTCTATCTCATCGATCAACAAAGCAACGGGTTTGTCTGCCGTGAACGCCTCCCAAAGCACCCCTTTTAAGATGTAGTTGTGGATGTCTTTGACTCTGGCGTCTCCGAGTTGACTGTCTCTTAATCGACTAACCGCGTCGTACTCATATAGACCTTGCTGAGCTTTCGTGGTGGATTTGATGTGCCACTGAAGCAAGGGCAAAGACAAGGCACGGGCAACTTCCTCAGCCAACATGGTTTTCCCCGTCCCTGGTTCGCCCTTTATCAGCAAAGGTCTTTTTAGGGTCATCGTTGCATTGACCGCAAGCATGAGATCGGGGGTGGCGACGTATTGGTCAGTTCCGTTAAATTTCATTTTCGTTTTTTTAAGTTTTGTGGCTAAATTTTGGGTTATTGTGTCCATTTTAGACCGTACTTAATGGGTTTTAGTTCATTGCAAAACTACTTTAAAGCTGCCATTTGAACTGCTAATGCCGATATTTAAAAAACAAAAGTCGGCGAAAGTTGGCCAAAGTTAGCTGGAGCCATTCGCAGCTGAAAAAAGAGAATTCTTAATGCCCTAAAGTTAAGGGTTAGCCTCTATATCGATATAATGTGCGACAACTATTCATGTAAATGCACTTCTTTTGACCTCTAACAAATGAAATCCTTAATATCCATCTTTGCTGCTTCCATGATTTTTGCCACAAGCTCGTTTGTTTTTGCTGACGAGTTACAAGGAGACCCCCAAAACGGTGAGAAAAAAATCTCGATGTGTATTGGATGCCACGGCATTGCCGGTTATCAGGCGAGCTTTCCCCAAGTCTATAAAGTCCCTAAGATTGCGGGTCAAGGGGCTAAATACATCGCATCGGCCTTAAATGCTTACAAAAAAGGGGATCGCCGCCACCCAACTATGCACGGCATAGCCGTCTCCATGACTGATCAAGATATCGCAGACGTCTCAGCTTATTATTCCCTTCTTGGCAAAGACGAGAGCCTAAAGCTCCCAGATGAACCCACTGCTGCACAACCTGAAGTTGCTGCATTGGTACAAAAGGGTGCCTGTACCTCCTGCCATGGATCTAATTTCAATAAACCCTTGGATCCGAGTTATCCCAAAATTGCCGGCCAAAACTGGGATTATTTGTTTGTGGCTTTGAAGTCCTACAAACTCGGCGTTCAACCTTCTTGGGGCAGAAATAATGCTGTGATGAGTGGCGTGGCAAAACAATTCAGCAACGATGAGTTAAAAATGCTTGCCCAGTATGTCGCTAGCCAACAGGGCGAAATTAAGACGGTTGCCCAGTCAAAATTTAGATAATTTTTGCTGCTTCTTACTGTTAACCCATAGCGGCCAGTCCAGTTCAAGACGTTTATAGTTTAAGTACGTCCAGAGCCTGTGGGGTTTCAATCCCGGGTCGCCCTTCGCTGAACAGCGTCAATATAAGCTTGGCCGTCGGGTGGTCGTCCGCTTCTTTGACTCTCCCAAAGCATCGTGCCCAAGCACTCCATTACTTCGTGATGTGCTTGGTGCAAATCTCCTCTCCTTGAGCTCAAAAGCTCCACGGCTTGGCGGATGCCACTTGGTTGGTCTATGGAGCATTGCTCACTAATGGAGAGGTGCATTGACAGGTGCAGGAAAGGATTGGAGGCTGGACTTTGTGCATTAAATTTCATAGACAAAGCTATTTGCTCATTGGCTAAATTCTGGTGATATTCGGGATGCTCCTGAATCCACCCTGCAGCCAATGTTTCCAGGGGATCGGTTACACCCTGGGATACTGTTTTTGCATAGACGGAACAAAAGAAGCGTCTTACATCGTCTTGGCTCGGGGTAAACATAGGGGGAGTATTTGCTTTACTGCTTTGCTTTTAGTTGAGTGTCCCCAGTCATAGGGGATAATAGACCTAGAGATATTTCGGAAAATATGTGTTTTTAATAATAAATTTTTACATGAGATTTTGCCATGATTGACGCTTTTATCTGTGATGCCCAGCGCACACCTTTCGGCCGGTACGCCGGCTCTCTCAGCAGCATTAGAGCTGACGATTTAGGGGCTGTACCCATCAGGGCTTTGATGCAAAGAAACCCAAATGTGGATTGGCAAAGTCTAAGCGATGTGATTTACGGGTGTGCCAATCAAGCGGGTGAGGACAACCGAAATGTAGCGCACATGTCCAGCCTTTTGGCAGGTTTGC
>DAIUEA010000153.1:0-4989 GCA_036845365.1 Limnohabitans sp.
CATCAAGTACGCTTGCTGTAGTGTAAGAGGACGCATCGCTGAGCAACCAAAGAATGGCTTCCCCGACTTCCTGGGCTGTTCCAGCGCGCTGCATTGGGACCATCGGAGCTAAGTCTTTTGCTCGGTTGGGAAGCCCACCGCTTGCATGGATATCTGTATCAATAATACCTGGCCTTACCGCATTTACTCTGATGCCCTGAGTTGCAAGTTCTTTGGCAAGACCGAAAGTGAAGGTATCAATAGCACCTTTACTGGAAGCGTAATCCACGTATTGACTAGGAGCGCCAACTCGAGCTGCAACGCTTGAGAGATTAACGATACTCCCCCCTGAGCCGTTGTGGTGGGTGCTCATCCGTTTGATTGCCTCCCTTGCGCAAACAATGGATCCTAAAATGTTTACGCGCATCATGCGCTCTAAGCGATTCCAGCTCATATCGACAACGAGGCTTGTCATATCTACAATCCCAGCGTTGTTGACCAAACCGTGTAAGGCACCAAAGTGTGAATCGATTTGTGAAAACATGTTGAGAATTTGGGACTCGTCTCCTACGTCTGCTTGAACGCAAAGAGTTGTCGCTCCCAAGTTCTTGAGTTCTACGCATAAACTCTCAGCAGCATCTTTGTTTTGGGTGTAGTTGACAACAATATCCCAACCCGCTTTTGCACAAAGCCTAGCTGTTGCAGCCCCTATCCCACGGCTAGCGCCAGTGATTAGCACGACCTTTTTAGAGTTCTTCTTTGTATTCATAAAATATAGAGTAGGTGGTAGTATTAATTTAAGGTTGGCGGTTCAAGGCGAGAAAATTTACTGTTGAAAAGTCTTACTTTGGATATTTGGTCGCGTATTCATATAAGATTCGGTGAAGGCTCTTTTTTGGGCTGAGGAAATGCTTGAGAAGTAAAGTTTCAAAGAACCGTGTGATCACCTAAATATACATGTCATTAACAGTTGATTATTACCTAGCACCTTCAAGTCCCTGGACCTATTTGGGGCATAAGCGTTTCTCCAAGATTCTAAATGATCGGGGCGCTCAGGTCCGCTTAATTCCTGTGGATTTGGGAGGAAAAATATTTCCAGTAACCGGGGGTTTACCCGTTGGACAAAGATCTGCGCAAAGGCAGGCCTATCGTCTTTTGGAGCTAAAGCGGTTTAGTCAATATTTAAAAATACCTTTAAACACAAAGCCAAAGTTTTTCCCGGTCGATGCAAACTTGGCGGCCAAATTAATTATTGCGATTCAAGCTCAAAAGGGGCCTGACGTAGCTATGCAACTGCTGGACATAATACTTCGTAGTGTTTGGGCAGAGGAGGAAAATATTGCGGACCCCCAGCAACTAGCTATCTCTTTGCTTAAGCTTGGAGTGCATGATAATATAAATGAACTAACGGAGCTTGAATGGGTTCAAAAAGAGTACGATGAAAACACCTATAAAGCGATCGATCTGGGTGTATTCGGATCTCCTAGTTATGTGCTGAACGGCGAAATTTTTTGGGGTCAAGATAGGCTCGATTTCTTGGATATGAGCTTAGCTGACGTGGCATTAAACAAAATGGATAAAAGGGTAATTTAATCATGGGACAGTCGATTCAATTAAAAGCTTCTGATGGCTTTATGTGTAGTGCTTATCTGCGCTTCCCAAGGTTCCGGTTCGCGGTGCAGTGGTAGTGGTTCAGGAAATTTTTGGGGTTAACTCTCACATTCGAGCCGTTGCTGAGGGTTATGCGCTTGCTGGCTTTTTAGCCATAGCGCCTGCCACGTTTGATAGGGTTGAAAAAGGCGTTGAGCTTGGCTACACAGCCGATGATATGAAAAAGGGTATTGAACTCAAAGCCAAAGTGGAGGCACTTCCTGCCCCGGCTGTTATTGCAGATCTACAGGCTGCGGTGGACTATGCAACTTTAAATTCTAAAGGTAAGGTTGCCATGGTGGGTTATTGCTGGGGGGGCCTTTTGACTTGGAGACGCGCTGGGTTGGTAAGGGGGTTAAGCGCTGCAGTTCCGTATTACGGTGGAGGCATTACCTCAGATGGAGAATCATCTCGCCTGCCAAGATGCCCCGTAATGGCGCATTTCGGCGAACAAGATCAGCATATTTCTATGGAATCTGTGAGGGCTTTTGAGAAAAAGCACCCTGACGTGAAGGTCCACGTTTATGCGGCTGACCATGGATTTAATTGCGATCAAAGAGGTTCACACAATGTGAAAGCAGCAGATGAGGCCTTGGAGGAAACGTTAGCATTTATAGTGCGTAACTTTTCCTAACACCAATCTTGGCCCTCTTTAAATTCAAAAACTCGAGGTTTAAAGGTTCAAACTAGCCTAATTGAAGAAACGCTAGGCAAGGGTTGTTACCCACAGTACATTATGCAAATCCTTTGGATTAAATCATTACACATTATTTTTGTGACCAGTTGGTTTGCTGGACTTTTCTATTTGCCACGGATTTTTGTTAATTTAGCTATGGTCCCCAAAGAATCTGTTGCAGAGCGAGAGCGATTATTGTTGATGGCTAGAAAGCTTTATAGATTTACAACCATCTTAATGATTCCCGCATTAATTTTTGGTTTCCTCTTGGCTTGGCAAGAGGATCTTTTTGCTCCCCAAAGTATAAATATCAATATCGGTTGGTTGCATGCAAAACTTACGGTTGTTTTTTGTACCGTGCTTTATCACTTTTGGTGTGCCAGGCATCTTGGTCAATTTCAAAAAAATATAGACGATCATTCCCATATTTGGTACAGGTGGTTTAATGAGATACCGGTGATATTTCTCACCGCAACAGTTATATTAGTAGTGGTTAAACCCTTTTAGATTAAAGCGTGGGTTCATGTCTATAAAGCGAGCCAGTCATTTGATAAAGGTTGAGGAGCCCACTTCAGCTTGGTCGCTGTGCAGTATTTATATTTTATTAATTATTTATGCAAGTTTGTATCCCTTTCAAGATTGGCGCAACCAAGACTTAAATCCCTGGGAATTTTTTTTGGCAGGGTGGCCCCATTATTGGACTGGTTTTGATGTCGTATCTAATATTTTGGGATACGCTCCTTTGGGATTTTTTTTAACGCTTGGTTTTGTAAGAACGGATAGACGCAGGGTTGCTTGGATAAATGGTGTTGTAATTGCCACATTGCTCTCGCTTGTAATGGAGAGTTTTCAAAGCTATTTGCCTGCGCGAGTGCCCTCTTTGGCTGATCTATTGTTCAATAGCATTGGTGCAATGATGGGCTCTACTCTTTCTTTCGTTTTAGAACGTGCTGGACTATTGGATCGGTGGAGCCTATTTCGAAGTCGCTGGCTTAGTTCATCCATTAAAGGCGTGAACGCCACTTTAGTGCTCATTGCTCTTTGGCCCTTTTCACTTTTGTTTCCCACTGAGGTGCCTTTGGGTCTGGGGCAAATTCATGCAAGGATTTACTTTGCTTTAAAAGAATTCCTTCATGAGACCCCTTTCTTAGGTTGGTTGCCAGCGTTTGATTTTCAGACCCAGCCGTTAACGCCGAGCGTGGAATTGGTTTGCGTGGCTCTTGGATTATTAACGCCTTTTTTACTAGGCGCTGCGGTGATTCAAAAAGCGAGGCAAAGGTTGATTTTTTTAGGATTAGTTTTTACTACTGCAATTTTTTTAACGGGTTTGTCCACCGCTTTAAGCTTTGGGCCCAATCACACCTGGTCTTGGCTTACACCTTTGGTGTGCGCTGGTTTAATTTTAGGTTTATTTTTATCCCTTGTAACGCTGAGACTTGATGCAAGTAGTTACGATGTTTTCTTAATTATTATCATCACCCTTCAATTGTTTTTAATCAATCAACGGGGTGTAGATGTTTATTTGGCGCAGACGCTTAAAACCTGGGAGCAAGGAAAATTCATACGTTTCAATGGATTGGCCCAGTGGCTTGGGTGGACATGGCCATTTGCCGTTTTATCGTTGATATTTTACAAACTCATTTATGGCTTGAAACGTAAATCGATTTAAAATAAACACATGATCAATACGACTTCAACTCCAACTTACTATAAACATCACGTATTTTTTTGTTTAAATGAGCGCCAAGGTAATGAGGCTTGTTGTGGCCAACATAAGGCCCAAGAGGCTTTTGATTATTGTAAGAAAACCGTTAAAAATCTAAATTTAAATGGCCCAGGATTGGTGCGAATTAACAAAGCCGGGTGTTTGGATCGGTGTGCGGGCGGACCGGTGCTGGTTGTGTACCCACAGGGTGTTTGGTACACCTACGTAGACAACGCAGATATTGACGAGATAGTGGAGTCTCATTTGGTAAACAATGAAGTTGTTGAACGCTTGTTGATCGCGCCTGACGTGGGACGCTGATCTGTGAATAAATCAAGCGAGTCGATGACCCTAAAGGGCCAAGCTGGAGCTTTAGCCTGTTTGGTGGACTATCCTAGTCCGGAGTTCGTGGGTGAACTTAACGCGGGTTGGGCATTCATATGCCATCCTCATCCTTTGTTTGGGGGGACGATGGACAACAAGGTCGTTCAAACCTTGGCTCGTGCTTATGTGGGGTGTGGATGGAAGGTTTTACGTTTTAATTTTCGCGGCGTAGGGGCAAGTGAGGGTACGCATGATGGGGGCGTAGGGGAGACTTTTGATTTGTTGTCAATCATCAATCAAATTGCCCCCCAAGGGCCAATTTCACTCGCAGGTTTTTCATTTGGGGCTTTTGTAGTCTCCCACGCAGTAGAGACGCTACACACCCAAGCCCGCTCAAAAGTTGGTGAGGAGCCGGGGGAGTTGAAAAAAATCGTTTTGGTTGGGACTGCCACTACGCGGTTTGATGTGCGCCCTATTCCTGAAGATTTGCAAAATCGTACTCTTGTAATTCACGGCGAGCAAGATGATACGGTTCCCCTAAGCTCGGTTATGCAGTGGGCTGAGCCGCAGGTATTGCCCGTCACCGTAATACCCTCAGTGGGCCATTTTTTTCACGGCCAATTGCCTTTACTAAAGTCTTTGGTGAGCAGACATT
>DAIUEA010000154.1:0-4972 GCA_036845365.1 Limnohabitans sp.
GTTGACAGATCCATCACGTTGTCGGCCCCCCAACGAATCGCCCAAACTAACTTTTCAACCTCTTCCTCGATGGAGGAGGTTACGGCGGAGTTTCCTATGTTTGCATTGATTTTCACAAGGAAATTACGGCCAATTGCCATAGGCTCAACCTCAGGGTGATTGATATTAGCCGGGATAATTGCGCGCCCCCTTGCGACCTCGTCTCTTACAAATTCAGGCGTAATCAGGGCTGGAATATGGGCGCCCATCGGGTTGCCTTTAAGCCTTGCTTCGCGCTCCGGGTTGCTTAAGTAACTTTGCATCCATTCACGCTTACCGTTTTCCCGCAAAGCAACAAACTCCATCTCTGGAGTAATAATGCCTTTTCGAGCGTAGTGCATTTGAGTCACATTACCCCCAGCCCGCGCCCTTATAGGTTTTCTTTGTAACTTAATAGCGTCAACTCGCAAGACCTCAACACGTTGAGCCTCTCTAGCCTCATTTTTAACACCGTCGTCTAGTACGTGAGGGGCACGTCCCTCATAGTGCTCTGTGTCCCCTCTTTTCTCAATCCAAGGTGTTCTAAGACCTACCAAGCCCGAGCGTACATCAATCCTCGCTTGAGGATCTGTGTAAGGGCCAGATGTGTCATATAAATGTACAAGCTCGCCGTTGGTCAGTAAAACCTCTCTAAGGGGAACTTGGATGTCTTTTGCACTGCCCTCTAAGTAAATCTTTTTAGAAGCAGGAAAAGGTTCGCGGGTGAGGGAAAGTAATTGTTGAAATTTATCAGGTGCATTCATCGAAGTCTCCAAAATTTAGACTCCGGAAATCTCTGAGCATTGTCCAAGGGATATTTATCCCCATGAGTCCAATGTCTAAGTGAATTGCCCCTCTCCTTACGCCGGTGTGAACCGGATCAAGTTTGCGGGTTTGGTTGAACCATCTCAGCACGCAAAATGCGTACACCCCGGAGTTGTCCTTGATTGTAGATGGATAATTGTTGTGGTGCTTTGTAGGCGACATGCTTTTAAGCCCAGATGCGTGTTGGAGGCCTTTAATTAATACTTTAGTATATAATTAGGCGCTGCATATGCCTTTTACTGCCTTCCACTCTTTTACTACCTCACCCTGCACTAGGGGGGGGTTCAATTGAAAGGCAGCAAATGTTATTTATCCTGGGCACACAAAAAGAAAATTCAAAAGACAAACAAAAAAGAAAACTATGTGAGAATATTGGTTTGCTGAACGATTCCGCACCAAACAAAGACCCTGTCCTGCAATGTGCTCTATGCGCGCCCACAAGAAAGAGAAAGCGCTTTAATCAAGCGCCCTATTCAAAAAGACCATGAGTTCAACATTTGATTTACCTCTGGCAGACTCCCCTGCCGACGGACAAATTAGTTTAGAGACTGCATTGGCTAGGTGTCAAACGAACCGACAAAGAATTTATACCTACTTGCTAGACCCACTGGTAAAAGATAACCGGTTGGAACAAATTGAAGGTTGGATTGGTCTTTTGATCATCATCAATTTATTTGCTTTGGTGGTCGAGAGGATTCCAAGTATTTTTGAGCCTCATGCTGAACTTTTTCATGCTTTTGATGTTTTCTCGGTCATTGTCTTTACGATTGAATATTTGGTCAGGTTTTACCTCGCCCCTGAGGATCGTGAATTTAAGAGCCGACGAATGGCCCGTGCAGCTTACGTTTTTAGTCCCTTTGCCTTAATCGACTTTTGCGCAGTTGCTCCTTTTTATTTCCAGGCATTTATCCCGATTGATCTTAGAATTTTAAGGTTCTTGAGATTGCTTAGGATGCTCAAACTCTTTAGGGTTTTGATACCAGCTTTCAAAGAGTTCAAAGAATTAAACAGCGAAAGAACTTTTCGCCAAAAGATCCATGCATTTGTTTTCCCAAGCCCATACGGGGGAGCGCTCCAAGGGATGTTTGAAAACGTGATTGTTTGGTGGGTCGTCATCTCCGTCATTGCCGTCATATTCGAATCCGTGGAGTCCGTACATTACGTTTTTAATACAGAATTTTTAATCATTGACTCGCTCGCTGTCGGGTTATTTAGCATTGAGTATTTTCTAAAATTGTATTCCTGCGTAGAGGAACCAGAGTTTAAAGACTGGCTAGCAGGTCGAATCAAACACGCATTTCAATTTTCCTCAATAGTCGACTTATTGGCCATTGTTCCTTTCTTTCTTGAACTCTTTTTACATCACCTTTTTGACTTGAGATTTTTAAGAATCTTTAGACTCATGAGGCTTTTAAAACTTTCCAAAGAAAATAACTCTACCGACGTCTTAAAACGAGTATTTACCCGGGAAACCCCGGTTCTCGCCGCATCCCTTTTTATCATGATGCTGATGATCGTCATGGCTGCCAGTTTGGCGTACCTGTTTGAACATGATTCGCAGCCTGAAAAGTACGAAAACATACCTAGCGCTATTTACTGGGCTACGATCACGCTCAGTTCAGTGGGCTACGGCGACATCACGCCAACAACCACTGTCGGCAGAATGATGACTATTTTCATGGCTGTCATTGGTGTAGGAATATTTGCTATACCGTCTGCATTACTGGCAGCTTCATTTGCTGATGAGCTTAGAAAAGACAAGGCCACTTTGAAAGATGAGTTTTATCAACGTCTTAAATTGGGATTCCACATTGACGAGAAAGACCCCTACGTCTTGTCAGAGGCCCAAAGGCTCAACCTATCTATAGAGCAAATCAAGGGGATCATTGACGAAGTTAATTACGAATTCACCATTGAAACCGATTTAATCAAACAACCCCTTTCACAAATCGCTAAAAATACTGATCAAAGTATGGAGCACTACGTAAAAACGTTATCCAGAATAAGACAACTTGGCATATTGTTGCAACACGGACCCTCTGAAACTAAGGACCAACTCCTTAAGTTACTTACACCCGTGGAGGCTGAGTTGTGGCAAAAAATTCAAGGCTCTAGCAACTTTTTAAAACCTACTGCTTAAAACCTACTGTTCAATCCCATTACAAACTGTGCAAACAGCTCAAAGGGTACAAATATCTTTTTTTTCATTTTTTGGACTTAAACCATGACCGCTCAAATTACCCAGCATACGCCCAATTTTGCCACTGCCCCGCAGCTCGAGCTCTCCGATTTAAAAGAAGTAGCGGCATTGGGCTTCAAAACAATTATTTGTAACCGCCCCGACGATGAAGGTGGCCCCGCCCAACCCAAGTCGACGCTCCTGCAAGCCCAAGCACAATGCTTAGGCCTGACCTACCACCACATACCTTTTTCAAGTGGCCAGTTAACACAGGAGTTGGTCAAAGAGTTCGCTGATGTAATCAAATCATCAGAGGGACCCGTTTTAGCTTTTTGTAGATCAGGGGCTCGCTCCACTCAGATTTGGAGCCTGGGCCTTTAATTGACCCCAAAGACTTCCTCCATCTGAAACAAAAAAACAAACAAACATAACCTCGACTAATTAAGACCGTTGGTGACCCCACAAACCCGACCCCCCACTACTTTGCACCCCGCTGATGCTATGCAACGCCGCTTGGTGCAGGTGCTTTTTGTTGGAGTCTTCATGGCGGCACTCGACTCAGCTATCGTTGGGCCTGTGCTCCCTGCACTGCGTGCAGCCTTTGGGATCGACAACCGCACAGGGGGACTGTTATCTACTGTATTCTCCCTTTCTTCGTTGTGCAGCACTGCACTCATGGCCTACTTTAGCGATCGCCATGGCCGCCGTCCTGTGTATCTGGGGAGTGTGGCACTTTTCGCACTTGGCTCACTGTGCATCGCCGATGCACCCAACTTTGATCTTCTGCTGGTGGGGCGTGCTATCCAAGGCATAGGTGCAGGAGGAATTGCGCCGGTCGCCAGTGCTGTGATCGGGGACGTATTCACTGCTGAGCGCAGGGGCCGTGTTTTAGGGCTCATTGGTGCCACTCACGGCATGGCTTTTGTGATCGGACCGCCACTGTCCTCTTTGCTTATTTCTACGCTGGGATGGCGCTGGTTGTTCCTGGTGAATATACCCGTCGCTTTGGTCGTGCTCTGGTTGGGTGCTCGCAGCTTACCCCTTGCCCGTGAGCGCGCCAACGCGGCCCCAGGGCCTGTTGACTTGGCGGGTATTGCAGTTACTTTATTATTTCTGCTTTGTTTGGTTATGGGTATTTCACGCCTGCCAGATTCGGCCACCGGTCAGCTCCTGTGGCCTTGGTTTTTGGCTGCCAGTGGCATACTGCTGGCCGCTTTGGTGGCCATTGAGAAACGACAGGCACAGCCGCTGGTTCCTATTAACCTGTTTGCAAACCGGCAACTGGTTTGTGCCTATGTGTTGACCCTAGGAGTGGGGTTCTCTATGGGTGGGATTGTATTTTTGACCACCATCGCCACCCTGGCTTATGGGGTCAGCGTTGAGAACGCGGGGCTCGCGCTGCTGCCGCTGGTGTTGTGCTCAATGGTGGGATCTATGGGTGCGGGACGCTTGCTTAACCGTCTGGGTGCCCGAAGCATGGTTATTTTTGGTTTCGTGCTGTTGGCACTTGGCTACTTGCAAAGCGCAGTGACACCGACAGGCTTTACCGCGTTCATGGCAGCGTCTGTATTGATAGGTATTGGCCTGGGTGTGGTGGTCAGCGGCGCCCTGCGCTCAATTGCAATTGATGAAGCTCCACCAGCCCTGCGGGGTACAGCCCAAGGTCTGATCAATATTTTCAATTCTGTGGGGACGTTGTTGGCTGTTACCTCCATCAGCGCAATTGCTGATTTTGAAGGGGGCGAGCTCATTGGCTTTGAGCATGCTTATCTTGGTCTGGGGGTTAGCTTGCTTTTGATGCTAGTTGTTGCGTTCTTTCTTAAAAGAAAGCCAGCGTGATTCTCGAAACAGTGATACGCCTGAATTAGCGCCTGAATTAGCGACTAACTTGGCACCTCAATTTTTAACTAATTAGATAGTTAAATTGGAATTTAACCCGCCGTATTAAGC
>DAIUEA010000155.1:0-1245 GCA_036845365.1 Limnohabitans sp.
AATGCGACAATTCTGCCATGATTGTCGAAAAAAACATATCCCTAAAAAAATACAACACCTTTGGTATTGAGGCCAAAGCACTTCAACTCGTGCGTCTTAAATCAGAGTCCGATTTGCAGGCCATTTTGGCGGACCCTCAGCTTGCGAGCCTGCCTAAGTTCATCTTGGGGGGGGGGAGCAACATTGTGATTACGGCTGACGTCAAGCCCTTGGTCCTTAAAGTTGAGATGATGGGAAAGCGCTTGGTCAGTGAGGACGCTAAGGCCTGGATTGTCGAGGCCCAGGCGGGTGAGGACTGGCATGAGTTTGTCAAGTGGAGCTTAGAAAACGGCTGGCCAGGGTAGAATATGGCGATGATACCGGGCACCGTTGGGGCCTCTCCTGTTCAAAATATTGGCGCTTATGGGGTAGAGTTTCAAGACCGCTTTGAGTCTTTAGATGCCATAAATCTTCAAACGGGAGAGCTCATGCAGATGCAGGCCGCTCACTGTGGATTTGGCTATCGCGATTCCGTGTTTAAACACGGCCCAGGACAAACCGTGGGTGCCTCACATGCCATGGGGCTAGGTGGTCGAGCGCTCATTACAAAGGTTCGCTTTCGTTTGCCTAAAGCGTGGCGAGCAGAGACTGGATACACAGACATTCAAAAACGCGTCTCAGAAAGCGGCAATAAAAGCCCTACAGCAATGCAGATATTTGAGATGGTATGCAGCATTAGGAAAGCCAAACTCCCCCAGCCTGAGGTTATTGGTAACGTCGGGAGTTTTTTCAAAAATCCAACTGTCTCTGCCGATCAGTGTGCAGATATTATTGCTCGTGAACCCAAACTGGTTCATTACCAACTCAGCAACGGAGAGTATAAATTAGCGGCTGCTTGGCTTATTGACGCCTGTGGTTGGAGAGGCAAAACCGTTGGCCATGCAGGTGTTTATGAGAAACAGGCCTTGATTCTTGTCAACAAAGGCGCAGCAAATAGGCCTTGTACCGGGGGAGAGGTTGTAACGCTTGCCCAGGCCATCCAAACCAGTGTGTATGAAAGATTTGGAATACGCTTGGAAATAGAGCCCGTAGTAGTTTGAGAAAAATGGGTCGAGTAAGTGACTGAGTATGTGCAATGTTGAAAAAAATAAGATAATCCAAGTCAGTGGCTACTTAAATCATTTGAAAACTTAAAGATTCAACTAAGTAGCGCAATAAGTTATCTAACGGAGTATTCAATGGGTTTAAAAACAATGGGTTTAAAAA
>DAIUEA010000155.1:1345-4957 GCA_036845365.1 Limnohabitans sp.
TCAAAAAGTGCGTCTGCTGCGTTTTTGACAAGCTTTGCCCTCTCCCTATCATTCGCGCAAAATTACCCCACAAAGCCGATTAAGCTGGTTGTGCCCTTTGCTCCTGGGGGTACAACTGACATAGTTGCTCGTGTGATTGCTGAGCCCATGGGAAGAATTTTGGGACAAACTGTGATCGTAGACAACAAGCCGGGGGGCGGAGGCGTGGTGGGCGCCCTAGATACAGCAAAGTCTATTCCTGATGGTTACTCTTTGGGCGTTGCTACAGTTTCAACAACAGCGGCTAATCCCGCAATCAACACCAAAATCCCCTACAACATACTGACCGACTTCACCCCTATCGTCAACGTTGCGGCGACCCCCAATGTGATTGCGGTCCACCCCTCTTTTCCTGCCAAGGACTACAAAGCATTCATCAGGGAAATTCGCAAAAATCCCGGGAAATACTCTTACGCCTCCTCAGGCACCGGTGGAATAGGGCACTTACAAACCGAGTTATTTAAAAGCCTCTCCAACTCCTTTATTACCCACATTCCTTATAGAGGCGGGGGACCCGCTTTAAACGATACTGTTGCTGGACAAGTACCGATTATTTTCGACAATCTTCCCTCAGCGCTGCCTTTTATTAAGGAAGGAAGACTCGTGCCCATGGTTGTCGCAGCCCCTCAGCGCTTGGCTGTATTGCCCAACGTCCCCACTTTCAAAGAAGTCGGATTAGAGGCCGTTAACCGGATGGCTTACTACGGGATTTATGGGCCCAAAGGGTTACCCAAAGAGGTGGTTGAAAAAATACACTCTGCTGTAGTCAAAGCCCTTGAAGATCCAGCTGTACGAAAGCGAATCGAAGACACGGGTTCATTCGTTGTGGGTAACACGCCTGAGCAGTTTGCTCAGCAAATACAAGCTGAGTATGAGGTTTATAAAAAAGTGGTGGATAACCAAAAGCTAAAGCTAGACTAGGTAATCTAAATAGACCTCACCCACGGCATGCCTAAGATAGATTCGCCACTCCAGCCTATCACAGATGGCCTGCAATCTTCTCAAGGCGGTGCTCCTAAAAGAGGTCGCCCAGCAAAATACAAGCCCCTAATCTCTGCAAACACTCTAGCAGACGAAGCCGCCCTTGCGACCAAGCCAAAGAGGGCTCAGGGCTCTCCAGCCCAGACTCCCAAAAAACTTGGCAAACCGGTTACGCCTGTCGATAAGAGTTTGGTAGACCCAGTCATTGAACGATTTATAAATGGTCTATGGTTAGAGGAGGGACTTTCTCCAAATACATTAAGCGCCTATCGGCGCGACATCTCTCAAATATCACTTTGGTTGAGGGTCAAATCAAGTTCTCTTTTGATCTGCACAGAGCCTTTGTTGCAAGAGTATTTCTCCGTGCGTTTTGCAAACTCCAAAGCCACAAGCGCCAATAGAAGGTTAACTGTCTTTAGAAGGTTTTTTAGGTGGGCGCAGCGCGAATCTTTAATCAGCGAGGATCCGACTCTAAAAATACTTGCTGCGCGCACCCCACTTCGTGTTCCTAAAACCCTCACTGAAACTCACGTAGAGGCCTTGTTGTCAGCGCCGGATACCGACAAGCCCCTAGGTCTAAGAGACAAAGCGATGCTTGAACTTCTTTATGCCAGTGGTTTGAGAGTCTCTGAATTGGTGAATCTAAAGAGTTTTGAGATGAGTTTGAGAGAGGGTGTCGTAACCGTCATGGGAAAGGGTCAAAAGGAGCGCATGGTCCCCTTCGGCGAGGAGGCGGGGGAGTGGATCGAGAAATACTTAAAGCTTGCGCGCCCAGAGCTTTTAAAAGGGCAGCAAACACAGTTTCTTTTCGTAACTCGAAGGGGCTCAGGCATGTCCAGAGTCATGTTTTGGAACATCATTAAACGATACGCTCAATTGGCGCATATCGCCCCCACACTCTCACCCCATACGCTGCGTCACGCATTTGCTACGCATTTGCTCAATCACGGCGCTGATTTAAGGGCCGTGCAGATGCTGCTTGGGCATGCAGATATCTCAACCACTACGATCTACACACACGTTGCCAAGGAGCGCTTAAAGAGCTTACACGCTAAGCATCACCCCCGAGGGTAAGCTCAAGTGGCTTGTGCTTGCAGAGCAGAAAGCTCTTGATCGGTAAATCCTGCCCGCTTCCTCGCCTCAACGTTAAAGGGCGCTCTAAGCTTAGGGGCGTTGTGCTGAATAGCCAAATCGTTGTAATGCATTAAGGGATCTAGCCCTTGTTGATGACAAAGCCAATTGAACCAGTGATTTCCAATGGCAACATGCCCTACCTCGTCCCTCAAGATGATGTCCAAAATACGAGTCGCCTCTTTGGAGTCGGGTGTGCCTGCTGAAGCTAGTTTTTTTTGAATAATGGGAGTTGCGTCCAACCCCCTTGCCTCTAGCGTTCGCGGTACAAGAGCCATTCGAGCCGTCACGTCTTTTGATGTTTTGGTGCACATGTCCCAAAGACCATCATGAGCCTTAAAGTCCCCGTAAAAATAGCCCAAAGATTCAAGCAAACCGCGCAGCAACTCAAAGTGCGTTGACTCCTCATAAGCCACTTGAAGCCAGTCCTCATAGTAGGCTTTTGGCATTGCCGGGTATCTCCAAATCGCGTCCAGTGCAAGGTTGATAGCGTTAAACTCGATATGACACACAGCGTGCACCAATGCGGCTAACCCACCTGAGTTAAAAGCAGAGCGCTTGGGCATATCTCTCGCATTGACCAACTCCGGTAGATCCGGGCGTCCGGGGACGCTGTGGGCAGCGGGCTCAAGCACTTGACTGGTATTGATCTTTAAACAACTGCGGGCACTCCACAAAGAGCTTACCAAACTGACCTTTGTTGAAGTCTCTTTTGCTTGTAACGCGTGTAGTGCACAATATCTTAATTCCATCTGTACAATTTTGACATTTAATTGGGTAGATGTGTTAATTTTTTGGAGAATTCATGAGTATTTATAAACTAGACGGCGTGACCCCCACCATTGACCCAACCGCGTGGGTTGCAGACTCCGCTCAGGTCATCGGGCGAGTTCATATGCACAAGGACTCCAATGTGTGGTTTGGTACCGTGATCAGGGGAGATAACGATTTGATTGAGATTGGAGAAGGCTCTAACGTGCAAGACAACTGCACGCTGCACACAGACTCTGGGGTACCTTTAGTGATTGGTCGCGGGGTCACGGTTGGACACCAAGTGACTTTGCATGGATGCAACATTGGTGAAGGCTCATTAATTGGTATTGGCTCTGTGGTCTTAAACGGAGCAAAGATCGGTAAAAACTGTTTGGTGGGCGCGGGTGCTTTGGTCACAGAGGGAAAAGAGTTTGCAGATGGCTCTATGATTTTGGGGAGTCCCGCAAAAGTCGTGAAATCCCTCTCCGAGGAGCAAATTAAAGCTCTTTATGAATCCGCAAAACGGTATGTAGAAAATGCCCGCCGTTTTAAAAATGGGCTTGTCAAAATTGACTAAATTGTCTGTTGTGCATCCCTTTATTTTTGAAGGTTTGCCGGTTAGAGGCTTTCTAGTTCAGATGCACCAGACGTGGACTGAGATTTTGTCTCGCAGACGCTTAAACCCAGAGACCGGTGAATATCCAAAAC
>DAIUEA010000156.1:0-2918 GCA_036845365.1 Limnohabitans sp.
CGTCAGCGCAGAGATATTAAAAAACGAATGGACAGATGTTGGCACGCCCGAGAGATTGGCACAATTAAATAACAGCTAAATAAAAATCAACCACTATGAACACTTCTTTTGAGCTCAGCATTTACTCAGACCGGCGTGCACTCTTGGCAAAACAACTTGGTCAAGACGGCGTAGCCGTAATCCCTACTGCACCAGAGCAACAACGTAACAGGGACAACAACTTTTCATATCGGCACGATAGTTATTTCTATTACTTAACGGGTTTCACTGAGCCCAACGCATATTTACTGGTTTTTTCTGATGGCCGTTCCGTCCTTTTTTGCCAGCCCAAAGATATGGAGCGCGAGATTTGGGACGGCTATCGCCTTGGCCCTGAGGAGGCAGTCAGGGTACTGGGGCTGTCAAGCGCGCATTCGGTTAACGCCTTGAATGCTGAGCTACCAAAATTATTAGAAAATAAATCCTGCCTTTGGTATCCCTTTTCCACGCATAAGGGTCTAGCAACTCAGATTGAACAGTGGCTCATTGTGGTTCAATCCAAAGCGCGCGCTGGAATTAAAGCTCCTAGCCAACTAAGGGACGTTTGCTTGCTTTTGGACGAAATGCGGCTCATTAAAGACAGGCACGAGCTTGAGCTAATGCGGGCTGCTGGGCGAATCAGTGCGGCAGGGCACATCAAAGCGATGCAGTTTTGCGCCAACAACATTAAAAACAATCAACAAATCTATGAATATCAACTAGAAGCCGAACTGTTGTACGAGTTTAGACGCCGCGGGTCTGACTTAACTGCCTATTCCTCTATTGTTGCCTCCGGAGCAAATGCTTGTGTTTTGCACTACAGAGCGGATAAAGCTCCCATCAAGAATGGGGAGCTGGTGTTGATCGATGCTGGGTGTGAGTACGCCAGCTATGCTGGGGATATTACGCGCACTTTTCCCTCAAACGGCGTTTTTACAAAAGCACAACGCGCTGTTTACGATGTTGTTTTGGAGAGTCAGTTTGCAGCAATTTCTTGTACACAGGTCGGGGCACTTTTCACAGATCCACACCAAGCAGCACTTAAAGTACTTGCTAAAGGGCTTCTAGATTTAGGGATCTTAGACTCCAACAAATGCGGTAGCGCTGAGGATGTCTTGGCCAACAAGGACTATTTTCCTTTTTATATGCACCGAACAAGCCATTGGCTAGGGATGGATGTACATGATTGCGGCGCCTATACAGAGCCAGGTTATGAGCAGCAAAACCCTGCTGGAGCTCGCGTTCTTCGTGCAGGAATGGTTTTAACTATAGAGCCAGGCCTGTACATTCGGCCCAACCCTCAAGTTCCCGAGATGTTTCACGGTATTGGCATCCGAATTGAAGACGATGCATTAGTCACAGACAAAGGGTGTGAACTTCTTTCAAGGGATGTACCCGTTGAGGTGCTAGAAATTGAAAAGCTGATGTGTTGACCTCTACACCGACCTTAAGTCGGACGCTATCTTTTCAAGGCAAAGTGTGGGAGTTTAGTTAAACTGGTTTGTAAAAGCCGTATTTGGGTGCACTTGATGTGTGTGGCATCAAGGAAATGCAGCGACAACACAAGTGGGGTCTCAGTTGTGATTTCAGAAAGATGACTTATATTTTTTGATTCGAACGCTACTTGTGGGCCTACAATAGAGCAACGGCTTTAAATAACGAGCCGCTTATTTGGTACGGAGCCCTCCACCATGGCAAGTGAAAATAAAACTAACTCAACTTCTTTAAATAATGGGGCAAAGTCCTTAGATCCTCACGAATCTGCAAGACTTGAGCTTCGACGCGCTGCGCTTGAGTACCATGAGTTCCCGATTCCTGGAAAAATATCTGTTCAAGCCAGCAAGCAACTGGTCAATCAACACGATCTAGCTCTTGCTTATACCCCTGGTGTCGCTGCGCCATGTGAGGAAATCGTAAAAGATCCAAATGCAGCCTACCGTTATACAAGTCGGGGTAATTTAGTCGCTGTTATTACGAACGGCACTGCTGTGCTTGGTTTGGGCGATATTGGTCCCCTTGCATCCAAACCAGTCATGGAGGGTAAGGCGGTTTTATTTAAAAAGTTTGCAGGAATAGATGTCTTTGATATAGAGATAAATGAAAAAAATCTTGATAAGTTAGTTGATACGATTGCCTCCCTTGAACCCACCTTTGGGGGTATCAACCTTGAAGATATAAAAGCACCTGACTGCTTTTACGTTGAACGCAAGCTGCGGGAGCGAATGAAAATCCCAGTTTTCCACGATGATCAGCACGGCACGGCTATTGTTGTTGGAGCGGCCATTATTAGTGGGTTGCGAGTTGTTGGAAAAAATATTAAAGATGTAAAGCTTGTCACATCTGGCGCCGGTGCAGCAGCACTTGCTTGTCTTAATTTATTGCTTAAGTTGGGCCTATCCAGAGAAAATATCTTTGTCACAGATTTAGCAGGTGTCGTCTACAAGGGTCGCACTGAGCTTATGGACGAAGACAAAATTCAATTCTCGCAGGATACAACTGCAAGGTCTCTTTTAGATGTAATCGAAGGTGCCGACGTTTTCTTAGGTCTATCTGCCGGTGGGGTTTTAAAGCCCAATATGGTTACTAAGATGGCTTCCAAACCGCTTATTCTTGCTCTAGCTAATCCCACCCCAGAAATCTTACCCGACGAGGTCTTTGCTGTACGCTCTGACGCGGTGATGGCGACCGGTCGATCAGACTACCCCAACCAAGTTAACAATGTGCTTTGTTTTCCTTACATCTTTAGGGGTGCTTTGGATGCAGGAGCATCAACAATCACCACGGAGATGGAGATAGCTGCTGTTTACGCCATTGCAGAGCTGGCACAAGCTGAGCAAAGTGAGGTTGTAGCAGCTGCTTATGCTGGGGAGGCTTTGGTATTTGGGCCTGAATATTTAATT
>DAIUEA010000156.1:2928-4943 GCA_036845365.1 Limnohabitans sp.
ATTTAATTCCTAAGCCCTTTGATCCGCGTCTCATGATCAAGATAGCTCCTGCGGTTGCGAAGGCCGCGCAGGAGAGCGGCGTAGCTTTGCGACCCATTCTTGATTTTGAAGCTTACAAGGAAAAACTACAAAGTTTTGTGTACGCCTCCGGCTCCGCTATGAAGCCAATTTATGAGGCTGCCAAAAAAGGTACAAAAAAACGCGTCGCTTTTGCCGAGGGAGAGGATGAGCGAGTTCTTCGAGCTGTACAAGTCGTGCTAGATGAGGGGCTTGCGATCCCCACCCTTATTGGACGTCCGGCCATTATTGCTCAGCGGATAGAGCGCTTTGGGTTACGTTTAAAAGAGGGCGTCAATTACCAAGTTGTTAACGTTGAGCAAGACTCCAGGTATAAAGATTTTTGGCAAACTTACCTTAACCTGACGCAAAGAAAAGGAGTAAATGCTCAACTCGCCAAAATTGAAATGCGAAGACGACTGACGCTCATTGGGGCCATGCTCGTTCATAAAAATGAGGTTGACGGCTTGATCTGCGGCACTTGGAATACCCCAACAGTTCACCTTCAGTATATTGATGAAGTTATTGGTAATAAACCCGGTGTAAGCACCTATGCTTGTATGAACTTATTGTTGCTTCCTGAGCGGCAAGTGTTTTTAGTTGATACACACATCAATATAAATCCAAGTGCCGAGCAACTCTGTGAAATCACTATCTTAGCCGCCCAAGAAATGCTTCGCTTTGGAATACAACCGAAGGCTGCTTTGTTATCGCATTCTAATTTTGGATCAAGTAATGATGAGTCCGCACTCAAGATGCGGCGCGCCCTTGATTTATTAAGACGACGTGTTCCTTGGCTAGAGGTGGACGGGGAAATGCACGGAGATATTGCGTTAGACACGCATGCAAGAAAATCCTACATTGAAAACTCAACTCTTCAATCTGACGCAAATCTTTTGGTTATGCCTAATTTGGACGCTGCGAATATTTCCTACAACCTGTTAAAAGTCGCTGCGGGAGGCAACATTGCGGTAGGACCCATATTACTGGGCGCTGCTAAACCTGTGCACATCATGACAGCCAGTGCCACGGTTAGACGTATTGTTAATATGACGGCTTTAACCGTCGCCGATGCGAGTGCGAGCAAATAACGCGCGACAACATAAGTAGTTCTTTCGAACTATTTTTTTCTATTAAGACCCCACTTGTCACATAACTGCTTGCCTTTTTGCATTATTTCAGTCACACTAGTCCCTTGCTGAGGTTACTCGGTTAGGTGATTAATGAGAATGTTTTTTCATTTGAATTAGTTGTTTGTTAACTTTTCGGTACTTTGTGCTATTTTTTTGAAAGTAGAACGGAGATGGAAATGCCACTTCGTAATGTAAAAACCAATATCGTCCAATCAATCCGCGCCTTTCGAGTCGGGGATTTGCAAAACGCTGCTCAACAAATGGGACACCATTTTTTGTATGCCAATATCGCTGCTGCTCAAAGTAAACAGGATGTGCTCGATATGATTGCACACCAGTTCACTTTCCCAATGCAAACAAGTAAGAGTTTCGATTCCCTCTATGATTGCATGACAGATCCTCTCTACAAATCTGGGCCTCAACCTGGATTTGTTGTCGTTTTAGAACATATTCCCGCCCACTCTAGGTTCGATAAGGAAGCGCGTGAACAGTTGATTGATATTTTTCGAGAGGCCGCTGATTATTGGTCAGATCGCAAAATTTCATTTAGATGTTTCTATTCATTCTCTGTGGCCATAGCACCTGTTATGGCAGGGGATCGTCTCAACCCAACCCCTGATCCCGAAGGCATTAGCTTGCCAGAGGAGGGTGAAAAAATGCCCACAGACAAATTAGTCGATATATCTCCATTAGCTCTTCGTATGAGTAGCCCTTTTAATGCGGGGTATTGGCTGTCCGTAGCTTGATCGCTGTTACGAACTGATTTTTATAATCGGCATAGGGGGTAGTCTACTCGACTACACCCCTGCCACACCACCTGGCATG
>DAIUEA010000157.1:0-4924 GCA_036845365.1 Limnohabitans sp.
CGTCCATAGCGCATCCCGCAATCAGACCTTTTTCCAGTGCATCAAGGAGCGCTGCTTCATCTACCAAATTGCCACGGGAGGGGTTGATGAAAAAGGCCGAAGGCTTCATTTTGCGAAATACATCTGCGTTAATCAGGTTTTCGGTCTCACGGTTGGCCACTGCAAGACACACGACGTGATCAGACTCTTGTAGCAATTGCTCCATCGGCACTTGTTGCACATCAGCACGTTCAACACGGGCGTAGGGATCGGTGACGAGAACGCGCATCCCAAACGCGCGCACCAAATCTACCGTGTAGCGGCTAATGGCACCGTAACCGATGATTCCAATTGTGGCCCCCTTAAGCTCTGGGCCCATCAAGGGAGGTGGGACGCGCCCGGCGTGGTACTCGGATACGTAGTAGGAGAATTTGCGGCCAACGTCAATCATTGCGGCGACGGTCCACTCAGCGACCGAGGAGACAAACACACCACTGGCGTTGGTCACAAGGACTCCGTTTTTGCTAGCCGCTTCTAAATCAATGTTTCGAATATCAACGGCTACTCTAACCCACGCTTTCAATTTGGGGAGGGAGTCAAATATCACACGATCAGCGGGTGTTTCGCGGTAATTAACGATGATGTCGCAGTCTTGTGCGTGTTCTATGACTTCCTCGCTCGTCCACTCTTGCGCGCCCTCGTTGCAGGTCAGTTGCCCGAGCTCGGACAAGGCTTTCTCAGAGGAGGCGGGAAAGTAATTAGGCTTAATAGGCACAGGATGGGTGAGCAAAATACGGGTCATTCAAACTCCAAATAAAAACGATAGGCTACGCAACAGCAGCGCAGTACTTTCCAAAAGTCATGCACAACTATAAAGCACATGGAGCCATGAAAATGCTCTAGACCTCTTTTTGTTAAAGAGGGCTTACCAGACTACGGACCACAGACCACCAAAAATCTAATCGTTCTAGATTTTAAAACAAGGAAACTCTTTAGCATCTAAATAGACTTTAAGGATAGAGGATAGCTTAGGTGTAGGTGTAGGCGTAGGCGTAGGTGTAGGTGTAGGTGTAGGTGCAGCTATAGGCAATAGAGAATTACAGTCTTTCTAACGGAGGCACTTTTAAAATCAAAGCAGGGATTTCCCTAAAGGGTATTGGATTGTGCAAGCTCTTATGAAGGGGGCTTGGCCTTTGAATCTTATTGCGTTTAGCTTAATGTGATTTTCATGGGTACTGGGATTACCCTTGTTTTTTTTAACTCGCTTACATCTATAGTGGAGCTTTTGTTAAATTCCTTAAATAAGATGCAATACCCTCAACTACAAATCACTAAAAGATCCTTACTACAAAGATCCATTTTATTGACTGCGCTATGCAGCGCGTTCATTTCTGCTCAGGTGAGCTGGGCACAAAACATCCCTACTGCTAAACCAGAAAGTGTGGGGATGTCCTCCAAAAAACTGCAGCATATGACCAAGATGTTTCAAATGGAGGTGGACAAGGGGGCAATACCCGGGGCCATTATTCAAATTAATCGAAACGGTAAATTGGTTTATACCTCCATCCTAGGATTCAAAGACAAGAGCAAGAACGAGCCGCTTACCAAAGACTCTATATTCAGGATCTATTCCATGACCAAACCCTTGGCTTCAATTGCTGCGATGCAATTGGTTGAGGAGGGTCGGATGCAATTGACTGATCCAATCTCTAAGTTCTTGCCTGAATTTAAGGATATGCAGGTCAGTGTTGCCAAAACAGATAGCAAGGGTGAGACGAGCTACGAGACAGTACCGGCTTTGAAGCCGATTACTGTTCAAGACTTGCTCAGGCACACCTCGGGTATTGCATACCCTGAGATCACAAAAAATCCTATCATTAAGAAAGCCTATATAAACGGCGGGTTGTACGTTGCAGAGGGCACAGACTACGACCAAAGGAGGCTTTCGCCCAAAGAGTTTGTGACTGCTGTTGCCAGCTCCCCTTTATCCACCCAACCTGGTACGAACTGGGAATACAGCATGTCAGTTGATGTGCTAGGGCGGGTTATTGAAGCAGTGTCGGGGCAAAGGCTGGGCGAGTATCTGCAAGCCCACCTCTTCAAGCCTTTAAACATGAAGGACACAGGCTTCAAAGTACCTGCTGAAAACGTATCGCGCCTGGCTCAACCCTTTAGTGTTGATCCAAGCACGCAGCAGCCCATCAAGCTTTTAGACGTGACCCTAGACCCGGCCAACGACTCTGGGGGAGCTGGGGGCGTGTCAACCGCAGCAGACTATATGAATTTCGTCTCAATGTTACTGAACGGGGGCGAACTCAACGGACAAAGAATAATATCTCCCACAACGCTCAGCCTGATGACCTCGGATCAATTGGGGACTCGCACCAGCGTCCCACTTAATCCTGGGCAATTACTGATGGGCGTGAATGGATATACGTTTGGGCTTGGATTCATGGTTAGGCAAGGCCCTGGACTCTCAGAGGTACCTGGCTCAGAGGGGGAATATATGTGGGCAGGTGCTGCAGGGACTTTCTTCTGGGTTGATCCAAAAGAAAAACTTGGAGTGGTTGTGATGACTCAAGTACCCGGCCCCATTCGTCCCTACTACAGACGAATGATTAAGCAATTGGTTGGCGCGTCAATTGTGAGCACTTATAAGTAACTCGTCTTGTCGGGCAGCTACGAGTTGCCCTATTAAACAAAACTCCAAAAAGGTTAAGCCTCATTGAGCACAAAGCTTTAATCAGCAAAGACCTAGTGAAGTTAAGAATTTTTAATGAAAATAACCAGCGTTGAAACTCGCACTGTGAGCCTCCCTTTTACGATGGGGGGGCCTTACAACTATTTTGCAGGACAAAAGTGGGATCATTTAGAAATCTTACTCGTAAAAGTCCAAACTGAGGACGGCTTGGTTGGTTGGGGGGAGGCGTTTGGACATGCCTGTATTGACTCAACTAGGGTAGCTTTGGAGAACATCGTTGCCCCACTGGTGATGGGTCAAGATGCAAGAGAAATAAAAGAGCTTTCCCAGCGCGTACTGCGCAGCACTCACCTGCTTGGGCGCAACGGAGCGCATGTTTTTGCTTACTCAGGAATTGAGATCGCTTTATGGGACTTAGCCGGCAAAAGAGCTCAGCAACCGATTTGGAAATTACTCGGCGGAGTTGAGCAAGAGTCCCTTCCAGCCTACGCGAGTTTGCTCACCTACTCCGATCCAGCTTTGGTGAGCCAAAACGTGGCACAAGCGGTTCAAAAAGGATACAGGTATATCAAATTGCACGAAACGACGCTTGAAGCAACCCGAGCGGCCTTTAAAGCACCGGGTGCTGAGGGTGCAAAGATCATGCTTGATGTCAACTGTGCTTGGTTACCTGCCCAGGCCTGTGAAATAGCGGACTCTCTTAAAGGGGATGGTCTTTGGTGGTTAGAGGAGCCTGTGTGGCCGCCTGAGAATTTAAAAGGACTTGCCGAGGTCAGGCGCCATGGGATACCCATTGCAGCAGGAGAAAACGTAGCGGGTGTGTACGGCTTTGAATCTCTAATGGATGTGGGTGCCATTGATATCGCGCAGCCCAGTGTGACAAAGATTGGCGGGATTGGCGAAGTTGTACAGGTGATTCAATTGGCTAAAGAGCGCGACATTAAAGTTCAGTTGCATTGTCCATATTTTGGTCCGGGTTTAATTGCCAGTATTCACATTGCGGCAGCGTTGATAGAGGACCCTCTTGTTGAAATTTTATGGATGGAGATGATTGCCAATCCATTTGATCCTTGGGTCAGGACTGAGGATGGGCGTATTAAGGTCCCCAAACATGCAGGCCTAGGAGTCGAGCCCGATGAGAAAATTTTATCGCAGTACACCAGGGGAGCGATTGTCAGGGTCACTTAAATCAGTAACCTTGGACGCCATTTCCTTTGGGAAGTTTCATAAACCACTTATTCAAAACATTTAGGCTTTTTAATGAAAATTACTAAAGTAGATACCGATGTGATTCGAATTCCGCTGGACAAACCGATCGGTAGCGCACTTGGAGAAATTAGGGATTTTGGGTGCGTGTTGGTCACTCTCACCACAGAGTCTGGCGTAACGGGTGAGAACCTCATTTTTACGCTCAATAACCGAAGAACTCAAGTACTTTGTCAAATGGTGAAGGAGTTGAGCGACTTAGTGATCGGGTATGACGCAGGACACATTGCTCATTTTTGGGCAAGGGCTTGGAAGGATATTAACTTCTTTGGTCACAAAGGAATCTCAATCATGGGCATCTCTGCTCTTGATGGTGCGCTTTGGGATGCTTTGGGTAAGAGTCTGAATACGCCTATTTACCGGCTATTGGGCGCAGCCAAGACTCATTTGCCTGTGTATCACAGTGGGGGGCTTTGGTTATCCAGGTCAATTCCAGAGCTCATTGAAGAGGCTGAGTCGTTTGTTGATCTTGGATTTAAAGCGATCAAAATGAGACTGGGGCTTGAAAATCCAAGAGATGATATTGAGCGAGTAAAAGCTGTGAGACGGGCCATTGGTCCGGATATTGAACTCATGGCGGATGCCAATCAAGGACAAACCGAGTCCAAGGCGATTCGCTTAGGAAGAATGCTTGAGGATTATGACCTTACATGGTTTGAGGAGCCCTTGCCTGCTTGGGATGTAGAGGGGTTAGCGCGGGTGGCTGAGCAATTAGATACGCCTATCGCAAGCGGTGAGACCGAGTACACAAGGTATGGATTTAAGAGAATGCTGGAGCTGCGTTCGGCCGACATTTTGATGCCTGATTTGCAAAGAGTGGGCGGTGTGAGTGAGTTTGTGAAGGTGGCTCACTTGGCCGAGAGCTTTGACATCCCTGTCTCCAGTCACTTGTTCTCTGAGACGAGTCTGCAAGTTCTAGGGGGCCTGAATAACTCGATATTTTTAGAGTATATGCCTTGGTTTTCCCCCATTTATAAC
>DAIUEA010000158.1:0-4891 GCA_036845365.1 Limnohabitans sp.
AATCTCAAGTATGCGGTCTCCGTTGTCAGCTGAAAGACCCGTCGTCTCGGTATCTAAGAAAATAAGTCTATTGCTATTCATTTATAGGTTTCAGATATTACTTAGTGGAGTTCTTTGGCATGGTTGATGGTGTACTTGGGTATCTCAATAACCAAATCTTCCCCGGCCACAATTGCCTGACAACTTAGCCTTGAGTTAGGCTCTAGTCCCCAGGCCATATCCAGTAGATCTTCCTCCTTCTCATAAAGTTCGTTCAAAGATTTGAGCCCTTCGCGCACAACGACATGGCAGGTCGTGCAAGCACAACTCATTTCACATGCGTGTTCAATATTGATGTCATTTTCTAGTAATGCTTCACAAATGGAGGTCCCACGCTGGGCTTGAATCACTTTGCCATCGGGACAATATTCTGGGTGGGGAAGTATCTTAATAGTTATCATTATCACAGTCCATCTATTTGTTTGCCGGCTAAGGCTTTGCGAATCCCGCGGTTCATGCGATTAGCTGCGAACGATTCCGTTACTCGTCCAAGCTCTGTACTAAGAGCTTCAATCTTAATATGATCCTCGCCTAAGCACGCTGTCTCAATGCTGCGGAAAAGCTCGTTGATTTGATCCAATTCACCGCTACCTAGTAAGTCGCCGTCTGCAGCTAAAGCACTCTTTGTGGCAAGGATTAAACGACTCGCATCGACTTTAGCTTCTGCTAGAGCACGCAAGGCTTTGTCTTCCTCTGCCGTTGAGAAGCCGTCTTGAAGCATTTTAGCTATTTGGTCGTCACTCAAACCGTAGGTGGGCTTGACCTCGATTTTTGCAACTACATCACTTTGTAGCTCTTTGGCCTCTACGCTTAGCAGACCGTCTGCGTCAACGGTAAACGTAACTCGAATCCTTGCAGCCCCTGCAACCATGGGCGGAATACCTCGCAATTCAAACCGGGCCAAGCTCCTGCAATCAGAGACCATGTCCCGCTCTCCTTGGACCACGTGCAAGGAAAGCGCTGTTTGACCGTCTTTATACGTCGTGAAGTCTTGGGCCATAGCTGTGGGTATGGTCTGGTTGCGTGGAACGATTCGCTCTACAAGACCCCCCATTGTTTCGATCCCCAAAGACAAAGGTATGACGTCAAGCAGTAAAAGTGCATTCTCAGGGCTCACATTTCCTGCAAGTTGATCGGCCTGTATTGCAGCGCCAAGAGCAACGACCTCATCGGGGTTTAAATTAATTAAAGGTTCTTGTGCGAAAAGATCTTTCACGGCTTTTTGAATATGGAGCATCCGGGTTGATCCACCCACCATTACAACGCCCTTTATGTCAGTGATCTTTAAGCTAGCATCTCGAAGAGTTTTTTTAACGCAACTTATCACTCGGTCAGTCAGATGCTTTGTAATCTCAATAAACTCGTGCCTATCAATAACGATAGAAATCAGGTCCAGTTCAGGTATCTTGGCATCAAAATTAACCTTATCTGAAATGCTTAATGACTCTTTAGCTCGCCGCGCCGCAGCCAAAAGGACTGACTTATCTGAGGGCGTTAAAGTTTGTAAATCTAAAGAAAATGACTTAAGGGCCCAGTGCATTAGAGCTTGGTCGTAATCATCACCCCCTAAGTTTGAGTCGCCACCAGTCGCTAATACCTCGAAAACACCACTACTCAGACTTAAAATTGAAATGTCAAAGGTACCTCCTCCGAGATCAAAAACTGCGTAAGTGCCTTCACTTTTATTTTCAAGTCCGTAAGCAATGGCTGCAGCAGTGGGTTCGTTGATTAACCTTAGAACATTAAGTCCCGCCATCTCAGCCGCATCTTTTGTAGCCTGCCTTTGAGCGTCATCGAAGTACGCAGGTACTGTAATTACTGCACCGAATATATCCTCATCAAAAGTATCTTCAGCAGTATGTCTAAGTGTTGCTAAGATCTCTGCACTTACCTCAACTGGAGACTTTTCACCCTCGCGAGTTTGGATACTTAGCATCCCTGGCTTGTCAATTAAGGTGAGAGGGATATCGCTTAAATTCTTAATGTCTCCAAGCCCTCTACCCATAAAACGCTTAACAGAGACCACCGTATTAGAGGGGTCTAAATGTCTACTTTTAAGCGCATCTTCACCTATTAATCGACCGCCAGCTTCAAGATAACGAACCACTGAAGGGAGCATAGTCTGCCCCTTTTCATTGGGAAGGCACTCAGCAACTGAATTTCTTACGCTTGCAACGAGGGAGTGGGTCGTACCCAAATCTATCCCAATAGCGATGCGTCTTTCGTGAGGATTGGGGGCCTGTCCAGGCTCAGAGATTTGTAAAAGCGGCATGAATTTATAAGTTTATAAGTCAACTATTTAATCGGTTTGATCAATGAGATCTATTTTTTTATCAATATCTTCTTGGAAGCGATTAACAAACATCAATGAGCGAACTATTTGAGCGGCAGATTTATAGTCTTTTTTCTCATCAATTGCGGTTGCACAATCTCTCTCTAATTGTGCCTTTAAAGAAATCACCTCTCCTTGAAGGTTCTGCAAATCAAGCTCTTTTGTCGATTCCTCCAAAGTCTCACGCCAAATCATTTGTTGAGTTAAAAATTCAATAGGCATGGACGTATTGCTCTCTGACGCTATGGGTTCTCCTTTGAGTTCACAAAGGTAACCAAACCTTGAATGGGGTGATTTGAGTCTTTGGTATGCCTCGTTAATTCGAGTAGAGTACTGCATGGCTATGCGTACAGCGCTTTGCCCGCTTGCTGCGAACCGATCCGGGTGTACGGCGGTCTGCAACTCTCTCCACCTTTTGGATAGAACCGATAAATCTAATGCGGCTTGGGGTGGAAGTTGAAACAACTCAAAATCTGTGGACTGGAGATTTAAAGCAGTTGGTTCAAGTAAATTTTGACTCACGTTAAACTCTAAATGATTCTCCGCAACCGCATCTATCACGCTCATTGGGGTTGATAAATTTAAAGCCTTCGTTGAGGCCTTCTCGAACGAAATCCAGTTGCGTGCCGTCAATGTAGGCAAGACTTTTGGGGTCCACAAGTACTTTGACTCCCTGGTCCTCGAACACTACGTCTTCAGGCGTGAGTTCATCAACATACTCCAGCTTATAAGCCAGGCCCGAGCAACCAGTGGTTTTGACACCTAAACGCACACCCACGCCTTTGCCTCTTTTGAAGAGGTATCTGTTAACGTGTTTGGCGGCAGCAGGGGTCAATGTGACTGGCATAGTTGATTACTTTTGAAAATTCTGTGGGGTTGAGTGAATCAGTGCGAGTGTTTTTTCTTGTAGTCGTCTACCGCAGCTTTAATCGCGTCTTCTGCCAAAATGGAACAATGAATCTTGACCGGAGGCAAAGCGAGCTCTTCTGCGATTTGACTGTTCTTTAGAGCTGCAGCTTGGTCAAGCGTCTTGCCCTTCACCCACTCAGTCACGAGTGAAGATGAGGCGATAGCCGAGCCGCACCCGTAGGTCTTGAAACGTGCATCTTCAATAACGCCAGTTTGTGGGTTAACTTTGATTTGCAGCTTCATTACGTCCCCACAAGCAGGCGCTCCCACCATGCCGGTGCCAACTGAGTCATCCCCTTTTTCAAAGGAACCCACATTGCGTGGATTTTCATAATGATCAATTACTTTTTCACTGTATGCCATTTGAGTAACTCCTAAATTTATTTAAACAGCTGCGCACAAAAAGTGCAATTAAAGGGTCTGATTTAGTGCGCCGCCCATTGAATGGTACTTAAATCTACTCCGTCTTTAAACATCTCCCAAAGCGGGCTGAGGTCGCGTAACTTGAGCACATTTTCTGTGATCGTTGCTATAGCGTAATCGATTTCTTTTTCTTCAGTGAAACGACCAACAGTCATGCGAAGGCTGCTGTGAGCGAGCTCATCGCTTCTGCCAAGCGCTCTGAGCACATAACTGGGCTCCAGACTAGCAGAAGTACAGGCTGAACCTGAGGACACAGCAAGTCCTTTGATACCCATGATAAGGGATTCACCCTCAACATAGTTAAAGCTGATGTTTAAGTTGTGGGGCACACGCTTAGTCAAGTGACCGTTGATAAACACCTGCTCCATATTTTGAAGGCCCTGGATCAGTCGTTTTTGAAGTCTAGACGCTTTTTCATAGTCCTGCTTCATCTCCAAACGGGCCCATTTAAAAGCTTCCCCCATCCCTACGCATTGATGTGTAGGAAGAGTGCCTGATCGCATACCTCTCTCGTGTCCACCGCCGTGAATTTGAGCCTCCAGCCTGATCCTAGGTTTTCTTCTCACAAAAAGGGCCCCCATGCCTTTAGGGCCATATGTTTTGTGAGACGAAAAACTCATCAAATCTACGGGTAAAGAATTCAAATCAATTTCGATTTTGCCAGTGGACTGCGCGGCATCGACGTGAAAAATAATGCCTTTTTCCCTGCACATGTTTCCAATTGTGACAATGTCTTGGATTACTCCAATTTCATTGTTGACGTGCATCACACTGATCAATATGGTATCGGGTCTGATTGCATCTTTCAAACGGTCAAGATCAATTAGTCCGTCCTCTTGGACCTCAAGGTAAGTCACCTCAAAGCCTTGCCTCTCTAGCTCCCTCATTGAGTCCAGCGTGGCTTTATGCTCAGTCTTAACAGTTATGAGATGTTTGCCCCGGGTTTGGTAGAAGTTGGCAGCACCTTTGAGTGCTAAATTAATTGATTCTGTCGCTCCAGAAGTCCATACAATCTCGCGACTGTCTGCTCCTACTAATTCTGCAACTTGGGCTCGCGCGTGTTCGACGGCCTCCTCAGCCTCCCAACCCCATGCGTGGCTACGAGATGCAGGGTTGCCAAAATGCTCCCTAAGCCAAGGAATCATTGATTCAACAACTCTTGGATCAACTGGTGTCGTGGATCCATAG
>DAIUEA010000159.1:0-1351 GCA_036845365.1 Limnohabitans sp.
CATATCCAATATGAGGGGTACAGATACAGTTCTCCAGTCGCAACAAGGAGTGGCCTTGAAGGATAGGCTCGCTCTCATAAACGTCCACAGCACCGAGACCCGGCCTGCCCAAACTCAACGCATTTAAGAGTGCATCGGGTTTGATGAGCTCAGCTCTGGAGGTGTTGACGATCAACGCCGAGGGTTTCATGAGTGCCAGGTCCTTGGAGCTCACAATGCCTTGGGTTGCCTCATTTAAGCGCAAATGAAGAGTCAGAATGTCTGAGCTTTCAAAAAAATGTTCCTTAGAACTTGCAGCTGTGTACCCCATCTCTTGGGCAAGTTTCAAGGAGGGCTCTCTGCCCCAGACCTGAACATGCATGCCAAATGCCTTACCGTATCCGGCAATTAGCTGGCCGATTTTTCCAAAACCCCAAATACCGAGTGTTCTACCCTTTAGAACGGTTCCAATCCCAAAATTAGGTGGCATGGAGGAGGATTTGAGTCCAGATTGCTGCCACACACCGTACTTTAAATTATTGGCGTACTGAGGAATTCTCTTGGAGGCGGCCATGATCAAAGCCCACGTTAGCTCTGCAGGCGCTGTGGGAGACCCCACGCCCTCACTTATTAAAATACCTTTTTTTGTGCAGGCATCTACATCAATATGACCGCTGACTTTACCGGTTTGTGAGATCAACTTGAGATGGGGGAGTCTATCTATAAGTTGTTTGGAGATGTGGGTTCGCTCTCTAATCAGAATTAATATTTCTGCATCTTTAAGCCGCAAAGATAATTGACCGAGTCCCTTAACTGAATTGGTATGAACTTTGACGGTATGGCCCGCCAATTTTGACGCACAGTCTAATTTTCTGACTGCATCTTGATAGTCATCTAGTATTGCAATGTTCATCCCCTAATTGTGCCTTGGGAATGACATCAATTAGAGGAGAGTTGATCATTTTCTTATCGAAAGTTGCTTATCTTGCCGCTCCGCCAATCGGTCCAGCTCCGCACAGACATCAGCAAATCTGCCAGACATGACCATTCGACCCGCTTGGTTGGGTGCGCAACCCTGGTCCACCACCCTCATCACTCTCAGCGGAATAGCCGCAGATTTGGGTGCAAACGACGAATACGGTTGCGACCCACCTTTGATTTCTATCTGTTCTCTAACCAAGTTCGGGTTAGATGAGTGCGTACTAGGGTTTACCTTAATAAACTCTGAGCGCGCGACGCAAAGGCTTGGATAAGAGGTGTTTGAGGAATAAGACGAAAAAAGCCCGTCCTTTGGCTCGTAAAACGCCGAGCACGTATTAACCACTTTGGTCACGAGGCGTTGTACGCCAATAAATGCAATGCTCATGTTGAT
>DAIUEA010000159.1:1361-4881 GCA_036845365.1 Limnohabitans sp.
TTTTTTTTACATTAATAAAGAATTTCTAATCAAACCGACTGCGAGTCCCTCAATCTCGAAAGATTCGCCAGGCTGAACAATGATGGTTTGGAAATCCGGATTTTCTGGATGTAAAGCGATGTGATCTGAGAACCTTTGGTAACGCTTGACCGTGACCTCTTCGCCAATTCTTGCAACTACGATTTGTCCGTTTTTAGCTTCCCTGGTTGATTGAACTGCAAGTAAATCACCATCTATGATGCCAATGTCCTTCATAGACATGCCGCGCACTTTGAGCAAGTAGTCTGGTCTTTTTTGAAACAATGCGCCCTCAACATGGTAAGTTAGCTCCACATGTTCTTGTGCCAAGATGGGGGAGCCCGCGGCCACGCGTCCAATTAAAGGCAGGGCCAGTTGTGAGAGGCTGGGTATAGGGAAAGTAAGCTGCTTGGGGATTTTGCTGTTTGAGCGAACGGAGGATAAGTTTTTTAGTCGAATCCCCCTTGAAGTGCCACTAACTAAATCAATGGCCCCCTTTTTCGCCAAAGCTTGGAGGTGCTCCTCTGCTGCGTTGATGGACTTAAAACCCAACTGACTCGCAATTTCAGCTCTTGTGGGCGGAGCCCCAGAGAATTTGATAGCATCCTCTATCAGTTCTAAAATCTGTTGCTGACGTGCAGTTAACTTGGGCTTGTCCATGGTGTCACCTTTTTTGAGTTAAAACCTCTTGAATACTGTCAAGAATATCAGTAACTGTATTTTTAACCATAATTCTCACTTATGCAACCCCCTATACAAAAAAAAATTAAAAAAGTGGTGTTTTTTGGCACTGGAGGCACCATCTCAGGGCTATCTGAGCACAAAGGTGACTCTTTAAATTACAAAGTTGGAGAGGTTGGTATCTCTGAGTTGGTCAAAGGGGCGGGTGCAATCAAAGGCTACGGCATCCTTGAAGATGAACCCAACAGAGAACAAACACAACAAGCAAGTGAGGGTGCCTCAAACTGCACTTACGACTTTATTTTTGAACAAATCTGCCAAGTCGACAGCAAAGATATGCAGTTCCCAATTTGGGTTAAATTAATCGAGAGAATAGATTTTTGGGCAAAGGACCCAGATTTACAGGGAATCTTAATTACCCACGGGACCGACACACTCGAGGAGACAGCTTTTTTTCTGAGTGCTATGCTGCAAAAAATTAACCCATTACCCGCGCCTACAGTTGTGTTGACCTGCGCCATGCGTCCCGCATCGGACCCCCATGCCGATGGACCCCAAAACATCAAAGACTCGTTATCTTTGCTTTTAAATGAGCAATGGGCACACAAAGGGGTGTTAGTTGTTTGTGCAGGCGAGGTTCACTCAGGAGCGCATGTACAAAAAATTTATACGGACCGGGTAAATGCGTTTTCCAGTCTGCCTGGAGAGACTTTGGCAAGCATCAAAGATGGACGTGTCTTGCCTAATTCAAATCTAACAGGCTTATTTAAAATCAACTGGGAGCAGTGGAGTCAACCAACACTTTTTCAGTTAAGTCAACAACTCCTATGGCCTTGGGTTGAAATCGTTCAAAACTTTGTTCACAGCGGTGAGGACGCAGTTAAAGCGTTGCTGTCATACCAGCCAGAAACTGGCAATAAAATCAGCGGAATAGTTCTGGCCGGAACAGGCATGGGAAGCGCAAGCGAGAACTTAGTTCATTCCCTTAAGCTGGCTCAGAGCGCGGGTGTCACTGTTTGGCAAAGCTCTAAGTGCGCGTTTGCCGTGCTCAAAGTCAGAGATGATTTAAGCTTTTACGATTTTCACGGATTGAGTCCAACAAAGGCCAGGATTGCGCTGACTCTTCACTTGATCGCAAAGAAGTAGGCTTTCATCCAGTTTCATCCTGTAACTTGCCCCTTAAGGAGCAGGTGCGGCGAGGGCAGCGAGGGCTCTATTTTTGATCTCCTCCACCTCACCGATCCCAGATATCGCGCGGTATTGGGGTGCTTCTGAGTGACCTGTTTTAGCCCAGTTTGAATAATAATCAACCAGGGGGCGAGTCTGAGCGGCATAAACTTCTAACCGCTTTTTCACTGTTTCTTCTTTATCGTCATCCCTTTGGATAAGGGTTTCACCCGTCACATCATCGGTACCACTTACTTTGGGTGGATTGAACTTGAGATGATAGGTGCGGCCACTGGCCACGTGAACGCGTCGACCACTCATTCTTTCTATGATGGCATCAAAGGGAACATCAATCTCTAAAACAAAGTCCAGCTTTACTCCAGCTGACTTCATTGCATCGGCTTGGGGTATGGTTCTGGGGAAACCATCAAATAAAAACCCATTGGCGCAGTCAGGCTGTTGAATCCTCTCTTTTACTAAACCAATAATGATCTCATCTCCAACCAACCCACCAGAGTCCATAACTTTCTTAGCAGCCGTTCCAAGAGGAGTACCCGCTTTGACCGCGGCCCTGAGCATGTCTCCTGTGGAGATTTGGGGAATATTGAAGTGTTGGCAAATAAAAGTGGCTTGCGTCCCCTTGCCTGCACCTGGTGGCCCTAAAAGTATGAGTATCATGTTTCAATATCCTTACCTGGTTTTAGTAATACGTTTTCTAATTGAATTTGAATATGACACAAATTTTACTCGCTATCCTCAATTCAAATTAGAAAGACTTAGGCAAAGTACTTAGTGGTTTGAATATTAAATTTCCCCCCTGATGATGGACCTGACTCGCTCAAGGTCCTCAATAGTGTCTACGCCTGGTCCAGGGTGAGCGGTTGATACGTGTACCCCAATTGGGTATCCATGGGATAGCGCCCTAAGTTGCTCAAGGGCCTCTATTTTCTCTAAGGCCGTTGGCTCGAGCGTAGGAAATTTCTTTAAAAACCCAACCCTGTACCCATAAAGGCCCACATGCCTGAGAGCACTTACTTGAGGTAGTTTAAGAATTCCATGGCTGAATTCATCTCGGCTCCAAGGTATCGGGGCGCGACTGAAGTAATGTGCTCTACTTTGTTGGTCTAGGACGACCTTAACCACATTCGGGTTTATGAAATCTTGTAAGTCAGTAATGGCATGGGCAACTGTCGACATCATCAGGTCACTTTGTTGCTCAAGAAGGAGCGCCACTGCGTTGATCATACCTGGATCGATCAAAGGCTCATCGCCTTGGACGTTAACGACTATTTCACCCTCGCACAGATTTAAGAGTTGGCAAGCTTCAGCCAACCTGTCGCTTCCAGAGGGGTGGTCCTCTTTGGTCATCACGGCTTGAACACCGAACTGCTCGCAAGCGCTTTTGATGCTTTCGTGGTCGCAGGCAACGATAATTTTTTGTGCCTTTGAGCGCGCTGCTTGTTTTGCAACTCTCACAATCATAGGCTCGCCCTCAATGTCAGCCAGTGGTTTGTTAGGCAACCGAGTAGAGGCTAAACGGGCGGGAATGATGACCGTAAAGGTTGCAGAGGACTCTTTCGCAGGGGAAGTCTCTAAATTCGCTATAGTCGCTAGATTCGCTAAAGACGGATGCATTTTAGGATTTAAAAATGGG
>DAIUEA010000160.1:0-4873 GCA_036845365.1 Limnohabitans sp.
CTAAGGAGACTGTTCGCAGAGGGTGCCTTCAGCCAGGCTTTTGTTCCTGTTTTGGCATCGACGCGTCAAAGTCAGGGGGATGAGGCTACCAAATTACTGATAGACCGAGTAGCCACCCTTTTGATACTGGCGCTGCTACTCACGTGCGTTTTAGGCGTTTTAGGGGCTCCACTGCTTGTTTTGCTTATTGCGAGCGGGTTTGAGGCCAATCCCGACGCCTTTGACAGTGCAGTCTTTATGACCCGTTTAATGTTCCCATACATTGGTTTCATGTCTTTGGTGGCTTTGAGCGCAGGCATTTTGAACACGTGGAGACGTTTTGCAATTCCCGCGGTAACTCCAGTGCTTTTAAATTTATCAATGGTCTTGGCGGCGGGTCTGGGTGCGCCTTGGTTCAAAACCATGGGCTGGCCGCCAATATACGCGTTGGCCCTTGGCGTTTTAATTGGGGGGATTTTGCAGCTTTCGATACAAATCCCCTCTTTGTACAAAATTGGACTTCTTCCAAAAGTCAGCCTCAGCCTGTCCCACATTAAAACGGCCTATAAAGACCCAGGCACAAGGCAGATCCTTAGCTTGATGGCTCCCGCCTTACTAGGCGTTGGGGTCGCACAATTATCTTTACTGATCAACACCCAAATAGCCTCTCACCTTGTGGCCGGGAGTGTGAGTTGGCTGAGCTACGCGGATCGTTTAATGGAGTTTCCCACCGCATTGCTCGGCGTTGCTTTAGGCGTGGTGATGATGCCACAGTTGGCCGCAGCAAAGGCTGCAAATGACGCACTAAAGTTCTCCAACATGCTGGACTGGGGGCTTAGATTGGTATTCATTTCTGCAGCCCCGTGCTCGGTGGCCTTACTTGTGTTCTCCCACCCATTGGTTGCTGTTTTATACAACTACGGTGCCTTCACCGCCTCCGATGTGAGCCAAACGAGCCAAGCTTTGATGGGCTACGGTGCTGGGCTTTTAGGGCTCATTGCGATCAAGGTCTTAGCACCAGGTTTTTACGCAAGTCAAGATATTCGAACTCCCGTGAAAATCGCTTTGTTGGTTCTCATCTGTACGCAACTGCTGAACTTGGTTTTTGTTCCACTGTTTGCCCACGCGGGACTGGCTTTGTCAATCGGCGTTGGCGCTTTAATAAACGCTAGTTTGTTGCTTGTGGGCTTGATTAGGAGCAGTCGGTATATCCCTACAAAAGGATGGGGACCCTTTGTTTTTCAAACTTTGATAGGATGTATAGTTATGGGGCTGGCGCTCAACTGGGCCAATGGTTTGTACGATTGGACACAGCTCAAAAGTACCCCATTGCTGCGCATTGCTTTGGTGGGCTGTGTACTCAGCGCGAGTGGGTTACTGTATCTTGGCTCTTTGTGGTTGACGGGCATGAACTTACGCACGTTGTTGAAAAATTGAACTCTTAAATAATTTCATGGACTTTAAACTATCAGTGCCAAGCGCTACGGAATTTTTTGCCTCTTTAGTAAGAGAGAGAGACAATTTTCCTATACTTGAAGCTGCTATCTCCATCGCTCAAGATGAATATCCGAGCCTAGATATTGAGGAGACGATTGATCAAATTGAAAATCTTCGGATGAAGCTAAAGGCCCGAATTCCTAAAAACTGCGATCAACTCTCAAAACTTCGAATTCTCAATATATTTTTCTACGATGAGTTGGGCTTTGCTGGAAATGTAAACAATTACGATGACCCGCAAAACAGTTTCATTCACTGTGTCTTGTCCTCCAGAAGGGGCATCCCCATTACTTTGGCAATTTTATGGCTCGAATTGGCCTCGGAAGTCGGACTCAATGCCAGCGGAATCAGTTTCCCAGGACATTTTTTAATGAAAATTGATTTGCCAGATCCCAATGAGGGGCAGGTGGTGATGGATCCTTTTTCAGGAGTCTCTCTGTCCCGGGACGAAATCGCAGAGCGCTTGGTGCCTTGGCTTACCCAAAGTGATCAAATTCAAATACCGGGTGGAGTGTCTGATGAAACGTTAACCCATTTCTTGGAGCCCGCAAACTCTAAAGAGATTGTGACAAGGATGCTCAAAAACTTACTTGAGCTTTACAGGCGACAATACGACACCAAGCGGATGCAGGCCGTAGAGCATAGGTTAAAAATATTGACCCCTGATTGAGTCGAAAATTATTTAATAAAAACTCGGTTAGTCGTCTCAAGCGAACCTTTTTGCTGAGCTTTTTCAAGATCGATGACCTCGCCAATGTGGTGAGGATATTCGCCCAAATCTTTTAGGGTTTGCATGCAAGAGACAGCCTGTTCAGGCTCAATGATGATGACCATTCCTATGCCGTTATTGAAAGTACGGTTCATCTCAAAATCATCTATGCCTGCTGTTTTTTGAGCCCACGCAAAGAGCTCGGTTTGCGGCCAATTTTTGCGTTCAAGTTGAACCCCCAAAGATGGGGGGAGTATGCGCGGAATGTTCTCAATTAAACCTCCGCCCGTTATATGAGCGAGCCCTTTGATGGGGTGTTTTTTAAGAGCATTCAGCACCGGTTTCACATAAAGCCTGGTGGGTGTCATGAGCGCTTCTTTGTAGGGGAGTCGGTCAAGGTGTGTAGGCATCGAGGACCCAGATCTTTCAATAAGCTTTCTGATCAAGGAAAATCCGTTTGAATGAACGCCACTGGAGGTCAGTCCAATGACAGCGTCTCCAGCGCAAATATTCTTACCATCTAAGATTTTTGATTTCTCGACCACCCCAACCGCGAACCCAGCAAGGTCGTATTCTCCTTTGGGGTACATGCCGGGCATCTCCGCTGTTTCCCCGCCAATTAAAGCGCAACCACTGAGCTCACACCCTTTTGCAATTCCCTCAATAACCTGCGCGGCAGTCTCCACGTGCAGCGCGCCGCAAGCAAAGTAGTCTAAAAAGAACAAGGGCTCTGCACCTTGCACCAAAACATCATTGACACTCATTGCCACTAAATCAATTCCAACTGTGTGATGAATATTCCACTCAAAAGCCAGCTTTAATTTTGTACCCACACCGTCCGTCCCGCTTACTAAAACGGGTTCTTTATAGTTCTTGGGAACTTCAAACAAAGCCCCAAATCCGCCTATTCCTGCCAACACGCCTTCTCTTAAGGTCTTGCGTGCAAAAGGTTTAATTCTCTCAATGAGGGCGTCCCCAGCATCAATGTCAACGCCGGCGTCTTTGTAGGAAATGGGTGAGTTCATATTCAAAGGATTGATATTTAGGGAGATTTTTGAATTGCAAAGCACTTAAAGTTTATGAATATTTTGGCGTTATGTGGGAGGTACCCGTTTACGGCAAAAATAATTAAACGCCAAAGAATGGCAAGAATGTACCAAATTTTCGGTATTTGTTGTTATTGTCACCTAATTGTTAAGCATCCACGAAGAGTTTGAAGATCGTGGATGCGTAAAATGTAAAAAAATCTAAGATTACTCCTACATCCGAAATTAAATCATGAATCTTAAGAACCCTACGTTGCAAATATTGACTTGGTTTGCGATGGGCGCGGCCTGCTGTTTTGTATTATGGTGGTTAAGTGCCGTGCTGATGCCCTTTATTTTGGCCGGCGTAATCGCCTATCTTTTGCTTCCTGCAGTATTGTTTCTTTCCCGCAAAAAGAGATTTTCTAATGGGCTATCCATTCAAGTGCCCAGGTTCATAGCCGCGTTGGCGGTGGAAATCGCATTTTTCTTGGCCATCTCTTTATTGTTTTTTTTAATTGGTCCTGAATTAGCCAATAAATGGCCGTACGTAAGAGATGAGTTACCCGGCCTTATTCAAGAATTGACGAAGCTACTCTCGCCTTATTTAAAAACACTAGGGCTTCCCACGCAGATCGATAAATCGAGCCTTGAGAAATTGTTAAAACAGTATTTTGATTTGGCCTCTGAGGCAGATTTACTCTCGCTGTTGTCATCCGTTAAGCTAGGAGGGAGCATTGCTTTCACGGTACTAGGCAATCTTGTTTTGATTCCGCTGGTATTGTTTTATTTACTTTTGGAGGGTGACTCATATTACGAGCACTGCATGAGCTGGTTACCTCGCCCCTTAAGGCCTTCGATAGAGAGCTTTTTGCACGATTGCAACGTCATGTTAGACCAGTACTTGAGAGGGCAGTTTTCTGTCATGGTGGTACTTGCAATTTATTACACCAGCGCACTTAGTTTTTTTGGCAGTGAAATGGCCTTTCCCATTGGAATCTTTACTGGATTGGTGATCTTTGTACCCTACCTGGGTTTTGGCCTAGGACTTCTAATGGCTTTTTTGTCAAGCACCCTTCAGTTCGGGGTTGCCCAGGCTTTCTTTGTAGTGGGCATAGTCTACGGCTTAGGGCAGTTGATAGAGGGCTTTATACTTACCCCCAAGTTGGTGGGCAAGCGAATAGGTTTGCACCCTTTGGGGCTTATTTTTGTTTTGTTGGCGTTTGGGCAATTACTTGGATTTGTAGGCGTTTTAGTTGCATTACCGGTCAGCACTATCTTACTCGTTGCTGTTCGCAGAGTTAAAGAAAAATATTTACACAGTGACGTCTACACGGGTTAATGTCATTAAAAAAGGGCCTTTGAATCTTATTTTATGAAGCAAATCGCATTGCCCATTTCTGTCCGAGTTCAAGAAACGCTTGAGCGTTTTGTGCAAGGACCTAATCAAGCAGTGATTGATCATATTTCTTTGTTTGCCAAGCACCCCAACCGGTCTCCTGTGCCTACCTACATTTGGGGGGGGAGAGCTGTTGGCAAAACTCATTTGCTTAAAGCCATCGCTCACGAGTTGAGAAAATTAAACCAACCCTATGGTTGGATTGAGCCCACTCAAAACTCCACCACGGTTCGCGTATTTGATCAGGCTTGGGAGGTTATATTG
>DAIUEA010000161.1:0-4867 GCA_036845365.1 Limnohabitans sp.
GCCAGGCGAAACCTACAACTTCAAATGCTCACAAAACGCAACGATCCAACCCCCGCTCAAACTTGGGCGGAGGATACGGCAGCCGTGTTTGCGGGACCCTTTGAGACAGAAGTGGCACGCAGATTACAAAGCGCATTAAAGACCCTGCTTAAGCTTTAGACAGTTTGATTCTCTGAAGTTGGCCCGATTCAAGCCTCAAAACCTCTAATCGTTTAGGGTTGGACGAGGCATTCCAATCGCTCAGCACAACCCTACTTTTGCCGTTTAGTAGTGCATATTGCCCAGGTCTGTGTGTGTGTCCGTGAATGAGGAGCTTACTGTGCAGTGCATCTAACACTGAGCTTGCGTATTGCACATCTACGTCATGCAGGCCCATATGAGAGTCTGCAGGCTCAGCTTTTAAAGCGTTCGTTTCAGACTCGTTTAAATCTTGATTGATTGACTTTTCAAATGATTCCCGAACTCTAGATTTACCTTGTTCACTCTTTAGACGCATCGCTTTAGCTATGGCTAAGCGGCTTTCAAGGGGTTGGTTCAAGAACTGAGTTTGCCAATCGCTGTCACGCACTGTCATGCGGAACTTTTGGTACTCCGTATCAGACAAGCACATAGCGTCCCCATGGCTCAGCACAATGCGTTGCCCTTGTGCGCTTAAAACGCAGGGGTCAGCAAGTGCTTGCATTGCGGATGCGTTGAGAGCATTTTTTTTCAATAAAAAGTCGCGGTTGCCCGCCATGAAATAAATAGCGCAGTTTTGAGAGCGTTTTTTAAGAATTCTGATGCATTCTTCCTCAAACGCTCCCTCTGGGCTTTGGACTATGTCGTCTCCTGCCCAAAGCTCAAAGAAGTCGCCCAAAATAAACAGCGCCTTCGCAGGTGTTTGGTCCATATAGTCCGACCAGGCCTTGAAGGTGGGTAGTTCGCTGGATTGAAGGTGTAGGTCAGAGATGAAGTCAATGCTTTCATCGCCTTCTATTGATACATGACTTAAAAAATCAGTCATATTGAAAGAAGTTAAAGAATTTCAGCACTCTCAATAATCACATGATCTTTGGGTACGTCATCGTGAAAATTGCGGCGCGTGGTTTTGACTTTATTGATTTTGTCAACAACATCTGTACCCTCTATTACTTTACCAAATACAGCGTAGCCCCATCCACTTGGAGATTTGTTGGTGTGATTTAAAAAATCATTGTCAGTGGTGTTTATAAAAAACTGCGCCGAAGCGGAGTGTGGGTCGCTAGTCCTGGCCATTGCAACTGTATAGTGATCGTTCTCTAACCCATTATCGGCTTCGTTGTTGATCGGCTCATGCGTTTCTTTCTCCTTCATCTCCTGATCGAATCCCCCGCCTTGGATCATAAAGTCTTCAATCACGCGGTGAAAAATTACGCCGTTGTAGTGCCCATTTTGTACGTACTCTAGAAAATTGGCCACTGTAATGGGCGCAAGCTCATCATTGAGTTCTAGGGTAATAGTGCCCATGTCTTTAATATGCAGTGCAACTTGTGGATAGCTCATAGTGAATAAGTAGGATTAGGTTAATTGGCCATTGAAAAAAAGGGTTCGGCTTAGACGTTAAAGCCACTGCCCTAGTTTACTGGATTAGGGTCGCTGACAAAATAGTGACGGCTGGTTGGGGCACATCGGTTCTAAACGGGCCACCTGGGCCAGTTGGGAGTAATTTAATTTTATCGACTGTATCCATGCCAGATATCACTCGACCAAAAACGGTGTAACCGTAAAGTTGATTAAGTCTCTCAAGTTGTGCGCGTGAGACATTGGTGTAGGCACGGCCCTGAATCTCAATCAAAGGAACGGGGTCTCCAGGAGGAATAATTACCGGGTCCAAGTTGGAGTTATCGCGGACGTTAATAAAAAACTGGGCTGTAGCGGAGTTGGGGTCATCCGTGCGAGCCATGGCAAGGGTGCCACTAAGGTTTTTGGAGCCACCGGCTAAAAGAGCTTGTCTTCCTTCGTGTGGCACTGGGGGTCGGGTTTTTTTCTGCACATAATTCGCATCAAAACCTCCCCCTTGGACCATAAATTCATTGATGACTCTGTGGAAAATGGTACCGTTGTAATGCTTGTCCTTAACGTATTGAAGAAAATTTGCAACTGTCTTAGGGGCTTTGTCAGGGTATAGCTCCACCACAAAGTCACCTGCAGTTGTGGTGAATTTGACGTTTGGGTAAGCTGCGCTTAAGGGAGCAGCGCTAGCCCCCTTGGGGGAAGAGTTTAAGGTGTCAACAGCTGTATTGCCCTGCTGCGCGTAGCAACCCGAGCTGAACCAGAGTGCGCATGCAAAGAGACAGAGCGAGAAGGTTTTTGAAAAATTAAACATGTTGTTGGAGCGTTAAAAATAAGACACTGGTAAAAAATCAAGACCTAACAGATTGAAAAAAATGCAAACACATGACATGTAAATTAGGCCTCTTGTGTGTTTAAGTTGCTTGTAGGTGTTGGGTTTTTAGTTAATCAGGGAATGGGCTACTTGAGTTAGAAGAGATAGGGGGAGAGATTTTTTGGATTTTTAAAATTGCGGTTTTATTGTTCGGATTGTTTGCAATTGCTTTTTTGTATTGATCTACTGCCATTTGGACATACACATCGGCTAAATTCTCGTTTGCCACCGCATATCCTGGATTGGCCCGCAGGGCTAATACAAAGTAATCTATGGCTTTTAAGTAATCCCCTTGGGCTGCGTAAATGACACCTATGTTGTTGTGCGGCTCAGCCAACTCGGGATTGTTCTCGCTCAGACTCAAATAAATCCCAAGTCCCTCCTCTTGATCTTTTGCAAGACTCGACTCTCTCAGCAACTTGGCCTTCCAAAAAAGCATTTGTGGATCATTGGGATTGTTTCCTAAGTATTCGTTGATAAAAACCAAGGCCTCTTGCTTCTTATTTTCTTTCAGGAACTGTGTCACTTTGGAGTGAGGCGTGGGCACTAACTTGATGACTTGTCCCTGAGCAAAAACGCATTCAGTAAGCATAGTCGAGGCAAACACGATAATACAAAGACCCAGCACAGAGCTTAGGAATTCTTTTAGGAGTTTTGGCTTGAAAAAACAGATCACTTTGAAATTAATTTGAGTTATTCGCATTTATCAGTGAATGAATTCAAATTTTGAGTAAGAAACTACGTAGTTAAAGTGGAAATAATGTTTTAAAGCTACTCGAGAGCATTAACCAAATTCTACTAGATCCGCCTTAGTTTCAGCAGATCTACTATTTCAGATCATTCATCGACCCACATACGAGCTTTTGTCAACGACTTCGATTGGACCTTGGTTTAATTTCTTGCACATGGGATCTGATTTTATGAGTCTCATTGTCTCGCAGTCCTCATCTGTCACATAGCTAATGGCGTGGTCGCTTGGACTTTTACCTGTCGCTCCCCAAACACCAAGGCTAGCAGAGGTGAGGGGGTACTCAAGCGCAAGAGCGCAGCCAGTTAACGAAGCGCATACGCTCAGACCTAGGAGAACCCAGCCCCTAGTTTTAAAGCCCCCTTCCAATACGGCTGTATTGCCAACAATTTTTCCTGCCGTCTTGGGATTGGTCTTCTTATTAAAACGCGCCATAAAAGATGAGGTACGAGATAGGTTTTGAGGGGAAGATCACACGCATCCACAAGGGGTACAGGAGTCAGGGTTTGATCCTGCCCCTTGCATTTTATGGGGTTGATATGAGTTTTTTTAAACCCTAGCACAAGTTTGATACTGCACGCAATTTTATTTCAGATTGGGCTCAACAAACCAATCGCAAAAAATCTTCAAATTCCTATTAATACTAAAGCGTTGAATAGTCTCTCAGGCCATTATTTTTTACCCATAAATTCAACTGCAGGGTTAAAAGAGATACTGCAGAGAGCAAAAAATTGCTAAACTGTTAGACCGCTGAACAGATATTCCTTCTGTACATTTGCAGATTAGCCTATTTGATATTGTCACCCCTATACTCCTTAATCTTCCACCCATGATGCCCAAGCGTTGGCTGAAGGTGGTCATATAGAAATTTTTCAATTAATGGCACTCAGAATTTATAACACCCTTAAACGTGCGGTGGAAACGTTTGTTCCCATACACGCGGGCAGAGTTAACATGTACGTTTGTGGGATGACCGTATACGATTACTGTCACCTTGGGCACGCGCGCTCTATGATTGCATTTGATGTGGTGCAGCGCTGGCTAAAAGCAAGTGGATACCGCGTGAATTATGTGCGCAACATAACGGACATTGATGACAAGATCATCCGCCGTGCAGTAGAAAACAAGGAAAGTATCCGTGAATTGACGGACCGCATGATCGGTGCTTTACATGAGGATTCTCAAGCCCTTGGAATTGAGCCCCCGAGTAGCGAGCCCAGAGCGACAGACTTTATTCCCCAAATGCTATCGATGATTGGCACCCTGCAGTCAAGAGGGCTGGCCTACCAAACGAAGTCTGGAGACGTTAATTTTGCAGTCAGAAAGTTTAAAGGCTACGGGAAACTCTCTGGTAAGTCACTCGATGAGTTGCACGCCGGGGAGCGAGTCGCTGTGTTGGAGGAGAAAGAGGATCCATTGGATTTTGTGCTTTGGAAAAGCGCAAAACCAGATGAGCCCGCTGAAGTAAAGTGGCAAAGCCAATACGGTGCAGGAAGGCCAGGTTGGCACATAGAGTGCTCTGCTATGAGTTTGGCAGTTCTTGGGTTTCCAATCGATATTCACGGAGGAGGAGCGGACCTTCAGTTTCCCCACCATGAAAATGAGATCGCTCAAAGTGAGGGTGCAAGCGACGCGTACTCGCAGACTCAAACGTCAAATCCCTTAGACGGTCATGCCCCACACTCGCCCACGTTTGCAGCCTATTGGATGCACAA
>DAIUEA010000162.1:0-4862 GCA_036845365.1 Limnohabitans sp.
AGCTCAGGCACGCAACTAAAACCAGCGATGTTGTGCTTTGCGATTTAACGTGGTCAGATTACCTCGCGGGCGAGTTGATGTTCGAATTTGACATGGTGTTGGTGCCCACCTCTGTGTCTGAGATTGAGCTGGGTGCGACTGCTGGTTTTTTAAGCCGCAATCGTTGGGTATTTGACTCAGCTGCCGCGCGCAGACCTATGCTGTTGGTATGCCCAACTCGCGTCTTGCCCGAGCAGTTGGCGTCCAACATATTTACTCAGCAACGCTTCCCCGTAAGCTTCATGCTTGCACCGCCGGTGCAAGAGTCTCAAACGGCTAGAGATCTTTATGAACGTGGATTTTTAATGGACTCCACAGATGTTTGCGGACTCTCTTTCCAAGAGTTTGCAAGAGCCGTATGCGCTGCGAAAGAGATGCGAATGGCGCAAACACAGTCCAAAATCGTTTCAGCTCCTAAGATAACCCCTCGCCCAGTGCACGAATCAAACACCTTCTCTCCAGAGCGAACAGGTACGATTTGCGCCCCCAAGCACGGGGTTTTAGAGGGACTAGTGGGAACGGCCCAGTACTCTATACTGGGCAGACACAGGCAACGCAAATTGGCAGAAGCAGAGCAATCTGATACGATGGCCAAAAGCAGATCCTCTTTGAGTAACGCAGATAGCCCAGAAAAAACAACAGCCAGTTCGCGCAGTCTGTCCTCCCTAGGCATACCAGAGTTCATCAGAAGAATGTCAAGAAACCCATCCTCTGCAAAGCTTTAACTATAGATCACCAGGTGCAAAATGGCAGAAGATAAATTCCTAGCCTTTAAGGGGCTAAAGCAATACGATCCAGACTCTGGTTGGGCCAGTGTGGACTCTTCTGTACCAAGCATTGATGGGCAGGGGTCTGCTCAAAAACAGCAACCACGCTCAGCCGACGCCGCCTACGATCAGCGTCGAGATGATTTTTACATTGATCCCGAGTTTGAACAAAATTTAAATGATTTGTCTATGTCACACGAGTATTCTGAAAGCGCCGTCAAACCAGCTCACCCTGGCCCAAGAAATGCTTACTCAAACTCACAATTTGATGAACACGATCATCAAAGGCAAAGACGGGAAGGAGACAGCACTGGACCACACTCCAAGGGCAGCGCACAAGATGAATTGAGTCTGGTCGATCCGCTACTCTCTGAGCTCTTTGACCAACTCAATCAGCCCCCCCAAGATGAGCTCACACAGAGTTGGAAAATAATAGCCACTACTGTTAATATTTTGAGTCAAAGAATGGCTCAACGAAAAGTTCTTAAAGAGAAACTGCTCAAACTGGACAACGAACTTGAAACGCTTAGATCAGGTATCTTGCACGATTTAGAAGACATTCAAAAAGCTGCCGACCAGCAACTCTCCATGGCACGTTTGCGCGCTGAGGTCTCCACCCTCGCGCAGGCTAGACTTGCATCCCGGTTGAGAAAGAATAACGGCTGATTGCTTCCCACTGGGCGCTCACCTGCGTCATGAAATACCTGCGTCATGAAATTATCGGTCTTGTATTTACAAGACCACAGTAGACAATGAATGAGCTTGGTGCAAAGTCCGCTTTAGCTGTCTATTGACTGCGACTTTGAAATCTACAGGTGCACATCTTATGCGCCTAAAAATTAGCTCTAGCCTAGATAAGCTGGCCCATCAGCTAAACCCAACTGCAGTCCAAAGTCTATGATCCAGATCCAGATCTAGACTCAGACTGAGTGAGTACGAGTTTGATTTTGATTTTGATTTTGATTTTGAGTGTGAGTACCTTGATTAATGAAGGGAAGCTTTGAAGTGTTTTTAAATTACTGCTCACAGATATTTGTCCACCGCGTGGTTAATTAAAACGTCTTTTAACAAAATTACTTTAGTAAAAATATTTTCACACTAAAAAACCCATAAGTGTGATATCTTTTGTAAGACAGTTTTCATCATCTTTATCTAGAGTTTAATTCTGGAGGCGGTTTTTACAAAAAAAAATTATTTGTAATTTGCAACCCCTTGTCTTGTCCCCAATTTCTGATCTTCATGATCTTTCGCAAAGAATTCAACAACCTTAAACCACTATGTTTGAACGAATCAATTCCGTATTTCCAATTCGGTACAGTACTTTTTTTGCAGTACTCGCAGGCTTTTGCTTATCGCTTGTCTTTTTCGCGGTAACGGGGCACGCTTTATTTGAACTTTGTGTGTTCACGCTGTTGGCGGGTGTGGGCATCTACGACCTTCAACAAAAGCATCACTCCATTCTCAGAAACTATCCCATTTTGGGACATATGAGATTTATGCTTGAGTTCATCCGTCCAGAGATCAGGCAATACTTTATTGAAAGTGAGACCGATGCAACGCCTTTTTCAAGGGCTCAGCGCAGTTTGGTTTACTCTCGCTCAAAAGGCGATTCAGACAAACACCCCTTTGGAACCGATCTGAACGTTCTGGCCATCGGTCATGAGTGGATCAACCACTCCATATCACCCACAAAAATAGAATCACATGATTTCAGAATTCGGATTGGCTCGGGCCAGTGCACCGCTCCTTACTCAATGAGTCTTTTTAATATCTCCGCAATGAGTTTTGGTGCTTTGAGTGCCAATGCGATATTGGCCTTAAACAAAGGTGCGAAGATGGGTGGATTTGCCCATGACACCGGTGAGGGCTCTATCTCCATTCACCACCGAGTGCATGGGGGCGACATTATTTGGGAAGTCGCGTCTGGCTATTTTGGTTGTCGTGATGAGACAGGACACTTTAGTGCTGAACACTTTAAACAAAATGCATTAGACCCCCAGGTCAAGATGATTGAGATCAAGCTGAGTCAAGGCGCAAAACCAGGACATGGGGGTGTTTTACCAGGACCTAAAGTAACTTCTGAAATAGCTCAGGCTAGAGGGGTCAAGCAAGGAGTTGACTGTGTTTCACCCGCTGCGCACTCTAAATTCTCGACACCCCTTGGGTTGTTGGCCTTTGTGGCTGAGCTTAGAGAGTTGTCGGGGGGCAAGCCAGTTGGAATAAAACTGTGTATTGGTCACCCTTGGGAGTGGTTTGCGATCGTTAAAGCCATGCTTGAATCTAAAACCATGCCCGATTTTATTGTCGTCGACGGCGCAGAAGGAGGCACCGGGGCTGCACCACTTGAGTTCTCTGACCACGTCGGTATGCCCCTACAAGAGGGACTCAGGCTCGTGCATAACACTTTAGTGGGCGCTGGTCTAAGGGAGCACATCAAAATAGGGGCAAGCGGCAAAATCATCAGTGGCTTTGATATTGCCCGCGCGCTGGCCTTAGGGGCAGACTGGTGCAATAGTGCGCGCGGATTTATGTTTGCACTGGGCTGTATCCAAGCACAAACCTGTCACACGGGCAACTGCCCAACTGGAGTGACCACCCAAGATCCTGTGAGACAAATTGCCCTCGTCGTACCAAGTAAAGCTCAAAGGGTGATGAGTTTTCACAAAAATACGCTGGAAGCATTCAAAGAAATATTAGAGGCTGCGGGGCTGAGCTCCCCCAATCAACTGAACCTTCACCACATCCTTCGCAGAGTCAGTGAGTCAGAAACTAAGTCCCTCTCCAGCCTGTTTCCCGCGGTAGAGGAAAACTCCCTTAACCCAGAGCCTGGCGACCAAGATAGAGATGATTCTTTAAAGATCGATCCAGCATTACACCTTAAAGCTTTGCATCCTTTATACGCCACCTATTGGCCATTGGCTGATGCTAAGAGTTTTAGCTTAAAGCCCCATTAATGCGACCTGCGCTCTCAATTCTCAGTGCTCTAACTTTGCTCTAACTTTACTCTAACTGAGCTTTACCTTTGATTAGGTCCGGGCTTGGGCTCCTGCCTTGTTGCAAGAACAGGTGCGGGAGCGGGGCCTGAGGAGACCGACTTGGATTCAGATTTGGATTCACCTTTTTCATGAATTTTTGCGTTTGCAGCGTCCAACTCTTTCTTTAGTTTCTGAATATCTGCAGCCGACGCCGACTGGGCTGATCGGTTAGCGATCGCCTGGACTTTAGCGTCCATGGATTGAAGCTGTTTTTCAAGAGCTTGCAACTTGGCCTCTAAAGATTTGGAGGACTGATCAGCGACTTGAGCAGGAATTGCGGCCATTTGCTTGTTGATCTCCTCAAATTTGCCCTCCAACTTTCCTTGGCTGTGGTTCATCTCCTCAAGCTTTTCGGTCAACTCGTTCATTGAGCGTGTTGATTGAGTAAAAGCGGAGACCGTTGCATCGAGCTCAACAATTCTTTTTCCAACCGCCAAAGACATGGCATCAAGCTGACCGATGTTGAGTTGCATCTTAGTAGAGATGGCAAAGAATGTACCCAGGCCTATCACCAGAAATAACAACATGGCGCCCACCATGATACGAGAGTTACGAACATTGGTTAAATGGTCCTGACTCACGCTCTCCATCACCAGTCTCATATCATGACTCACGTCAGCGGCAACCGAGGCCGAGCGTGTCGAGACCTCAGCCGAGCTGAGCACCACATCGGTGAGTTGTTCAAGTTGCTTTGCAAGCTCCACAGAATTTAAAGCCTGGTTTTGAAGATCATCTAAACCCGACGCCAAATCGTTGCTCTCGCCGTGCTCGTCCTCACCGTCCAAATCCTCCTCGGTGGACTCATCCTCTTCGTATTCCTCATACTCATCGCCCTCGGATTCAACCACGGGCGCGCTAGCAGCAGGCACGAACTCATCTTCAACAACGGCGTTGTCCCCGTCTTGGTCGTTTCGTGTATTTTTACTTTGTGCCATCATGCTTCCTTGTCTTTGCCAAGAGAACTTAATTTGAGAGATTTAAAGATTAATTATCATCTAATTTTTTATTCAAAGATTTCACT
>DAIUEA010000163.1:0-4839 GCA_036845365.1 Limnohabitans sp.
AGTAAGAAAAACGGGACCGCGCAAAGCAGCAAGCAGAGTTTTTTTGCGTGAGGGTTTAGAAACCAAGCTCTCATTAAAACTTTTTCATAGGAAAATTTTCATTAAAAATTCTTTTGTAAATCCATACCCGCATACAACTGCCCCACCTGAGCCTCGTAGCCATTGAAGATTAACGTTTTCCTTTTCTTCGCAAAAAGCCCATCCTCCCCAATTCTCCTCTCTGCAGCTTGGCTCCAACGCGGGTGGTCTACGTTTGGGTTAACGTTTGAGTAAAAACCGTATTCATTCGCTGCGGCTTTATTCCATGCGGTTGCGGGCATTTTCTCAAGGAATCTGATTTTTACAATACTCTTGGCGCTCTTGAAACCGTACTTCCAAGGTACCACTAAGCGCACAGGCGCACCGTTTTGATTCGGCAACAGCTCTGAGTACATACCAAAAGATAAAAGCGTGAGGGGATGCATCGCCTCATCCATTCTGAGTCCCTCTGTATAGGGCCAGTCAAGAATGCCCGAACCCACAAAAGGCATCGTTTTTGGGTCCGCCAAACTGACAAACTCCACAAACTTTGCGCCTCCAAGGGGCTCTACTTTATTGATAAGCTCTGATAAAGAGTAACCAACCCAGGGAATCACCATGGACCACCCCTCAACGCAGCGCATGCGGTAAATGCGTTCTTCCATCGGGTGTGTTTTTAATAAATCCTCTAGTGTAATTTTCATTGGTTTTTTTACCAACCCTTCAACTTGCACACTCCAAGGAGACGTTTTAAGCGTGTGTGCGTTTTTAGCAGGATCTGCTTTATCGGTTCCAAACTCATAGTAATTGTTGTAAGAAGATGCATCAGCGTAGGGAGTGGGTTTCTCCATCAAAACGGCGCCTGAGACATTTGAATGTGCGCCGGGAAGGGGCGGGAGTTTTCCTCCGCCCTGAACATTAGAGCTTGACTGAGCGTAGGCGCTAAGAGTTGATCCCGTTGCATTCAAAATTAAGCCAGCACTCGCTAATTTTCTGAGCGTCGTTCTGCGCCCCTCAAAAACCTCTTTGGGCGTAATCTCCTGGCTGAGCGAGTCTTGCAAGCGCTGGTCTGGTGATTTGATCCACATGATATTGCCTTAAAAATAGGAGTAAGGGGGGAGTTAATGGGCTCAGTTGACGTTTATTGAATATTATCCCAATACGATAACACCCTTTGACTCAAGGCTTTAATTTTTAGCACGTGCTTTGAGCTTTAAAGCATCTGATATTTTTTGGACGAACATAAAAAAAGCCGCTTGAATTAAAAAGCGGCTTGATTGGCTGAAAACAGAAAATCTTTTAATTTGACCTAATTAGTGCAAGCCGGCAACGTAGTCTGAGACAGCTTGGATCTCTTTGTCGTTGAGCTTGGCTGCAATCATGCTCATTTGAACACTGTTGTTGCGAACTCCACCCCTGAAGTTTTGAAGTTGTGTCACGGTGTAATCTTGGTGCTGTCCGCTAAGTCTTGGGTACTGAGAAGGAATACCCGCGCCAGTAGGACTGTGGCACCCTGCGCAAGCAGCTATTTGGCGATCTGCGATACCGCCTTTATAAATTCTTTCTCCCAGAGCAACCAACTCTTTGTCTTTGGCATATCCTTGTTTTGGCTCTTTCGAAGTTAGCCAGGCAGCGACGTTTTTAATATCGTCGTCGCTAAGCGTTGCAGCCATTCCAGCCATGATTGCGTTGGCGCGCTTGCCGGACTTGTACTCTGTGAGTTGTTTAACAATGTACTCAGGGTGCTGGTGAGCAAGCTTGGGGTAAGTCGCAAGCGCTGAATTGCCGTCGGCTCCGTGACAGGCTGCGCAACTGGCAAAGCTGGCCTCCCCCTTAGCTAGATCGGGCTTGTAAGCAACAGGCTTTGCCTCTTCGGCAGCGAAAGTTTGGCTTGATAAGGACAGGGCTAAAACACCCAACAAAAGTAAAGACGGAAAAAGCTTCATAGTGTTCAAATTTAGATAAGGGGAAACCCCAAATTTTAGATTCTACAATGTGCAGTGCCATGACTACTACATTAACGGGTTAAATTCCACAGAAAATTATGCCCCAAACACCTAAGACGACAGTGGATACACGTCGCAGTACCCCCAAAAAAAGTACACCTTCTGAGCCTTTCAAGCCCAGTGCCGCTCAATTAGCTGAGGAATTACTACAAGCAAGGGCCAAAGAAGCCGTAGGGTGGCTACACACCGCTAGGTTTCTAACGACAGCGGCTCAAATGCATCATTTACCGGCGTACGACTTACCTGAAATTGCCTTTGTAGGCCGATCTAATGCAGGCAAATCTACCTCCATAAATGTACTGACACAACAAAAAAAACTAGCTTTCGCATCCAAGACACCAGGCAGAACGCAACACATAAATTTGTTCGCCCTTGGCCGCCAAGGCCAATCAGACGCAGTGTTGGCCGATTTGCCGGGTTACGGATATGCAGCAGTGCCAAAAAGCGACAAAATTCGCTGGCAACAAGTCATGGCTAATTATTTAATCACCCGTCCAAACCTCAAGGGCGTGGTTTTACTTTGCGACCCTAGGCACGGACTTACAGAGCTGGATGACATTCTTTTAGATATTCTTAGGCCCCGAGTCGAGCAAGGACTGAAGTTTTTAGTTCTATTAACAAAATCCGACAAACTCAACAAGGCAGAGGCCGCTAAGGCCTTATCTATTGCAAAACTCCAATCCTCTGGAGGTATTGTTCAATTGTTCTCTGCTTTGAAAAAGCAAGGCGTCCTAGAGGCCAGTCAAATCCTATGGGACTGGGTACATACGAGTGAGGAGCAACCCATCAATGCGCCAGTTCTGAGTGAAGAACCCAATGTCAACGGCGAATGAGTCATGAGAGGGTTGGGTGCCAATTGATGCGCTTACGACAAGCCAATACACATTGGCCGTTTTGGGCTAAAAAGAGCCTGCACTGTGACTTAGTAAACCGATAACTCTCCTTTGGGTCGAGTCTTAAAGCGTCGATGAACCCAGTAGTACTGCTGCGGCATTTGATTGATCAAACTCTGCAGTTCTTGGTTCATACGTCCAGTATCTACCCTTAAATCGGATGTAGGGAAATCACTCCACACTGAGCTGACCTGAATTTCGTAGCCCCAGGGAGTGAGTTTGCTTATAACACTCACAACTTTTGCATCACTTATCTTTGCAAACCTAGAAAGGGATGTTACGGTTGCTGCTTGGTTGCCAAAAAATGGAACGAACAATGTATCTTTTTCACCAAAATCCATATCGGGTAACAAATAAAGAGCGGCGCCCTTATTGAGGGCCCTAACGATCTCAGATACACCCTGCACTTTTCTAAATAATTTAACTCGTCCAAAGCGCGCTCTTCCTTTGAAAACCCAAAGATCCATATCGCTGCTTGACTGTTGAGTAAAAATGGTTAAGAGTTCCTTGGAACTCTCTAAAGCCAGAGCACTCCAGCCTGCATCAAGGCCTACAAAATGAGGTGCAAAAATAACCAATGGTTCTTGTGTCTGCTGCTCTAGCGGATTTAGTGTTATTTTATGTTGGGCTTTAATCAGCTCAATTGCATGCGGGTCACCACTCAATTTCAACCTTGAGCGAACTTTGCTCTCGCTCGAGTGCCAAATCCAGCTTCGATCTAATAGGGATTGGACAACCAGTATAAAGTTTTGTTTAGCTAAAGACTCGCGTTTTTGCAGGTCAAGGTAAGGAAAACAAAGACTTAAATTGGTTCTAGCAATATGCTTTCTTCTAGAAGCAAACGTCCAAAGCAATGAGCCCAAAAAAGTCCCTAAGAGTCTGAGCACAGGCAGTGGTATAAACCTCAAAAACCCAAATAATATTAGGAGGAATTTAATCATTTCACTTTGCATCCTCACCCGAGAGCTTGGTATGAGCTATTTCTCTGGGTTGTTTGTCTCGGTTGTAACCCCAAAGATATTGATCGGGAATTCTCAGCACGAGCTCCTCTATTGCTTTGTTCATCCGGGTGGCTGCCTCCTCCAAAGACAGTGACTTGTCCCCAATTCCAATGTGGCTTATGTCTAGGAAACGACACCTGTATCTGGCGCCAGGTAAACGCTCACACCAGGCAAGCACAATTAGTGCGCCGGTTTGTTGTGCAATTTTTGGCAAAAGAGTCATGGTGTAAACGTCTCTGCCGAAAAATGGCACCCAAACACCAAGTCCTTTGGGAGGAACTTGATCGGGAAGTATGGCCGTGTAACCCCCTGACTTTAAATGCTTTAAAAGCGCTCTAACTCCAGAGAGTGTGGTTGGAACGAACTTCAAATGCTCGCGACCCCTAAAGCGGGTCAGTAGATTCTCTAACCAGGCTTTGCGGGCCGGTCTATAAAGCGCAATCATGCTTCCGTGTTTCGGACCAAACACTTCCGCCAACAATTGAGCCCCCATCTCCCAGCACCCCAAGTGTGGCGCCAAAAAGATAACGCCCCTCTTTTTAAGAAGTGCTTGCTCAATGAATTCAACATCGTCTATCTGAGCGCGCTCAAGGGCCTTAATGTGGCCTCCCCTAGCCCAAAGCCATGGTATCTCACCCAGCATCTTTCCCGCAGAGGAGACGGCCCCCTTGGTCTGCTCCCAGGTCAACCCAGCATGCGCCGTGTTGGCCAAAAAATGTTTTCTATAGTCGGCTGACCAGCGCCACACTAGCCAACCGACTAGGGTGCCGAGACCTTGCATCCACCGCAACGGCAAAAGGGAAAGAAGCCTAAAAATAAGGTGCATATAGTCAATTTATTTTAATTGTAAGTTTTGGTTACAATACAGATTGTCGCTGAGTTAATGAAGCAACTTGCAGGGCGACACATACAGGGCAACCT
>DAIUEA010000164.1:0-4815 GCA_036845365.1 Limnohabitans sp.
CTTGGGCTCTGGTGGAGTTTTATTGGCTGGGTTACCCTGAGAGTCTTGCTCCACAAGGGGCATGCTTTTGGCTCTGGGAGTCAGGACCAAACGCGCGGCTCGGCCCAAGTCCTCAGCCTCTACTTTTTGTGAACCTCTTAACACGGCTAACACGCCAGCCAATCTGATGGCGTACAGCGGGGCTCGCATACTGCTGATAGAAAAACCCATTGCCAGCTCGCAGATACTTCGCGCATCCGCGTCCTCAATCACAAGATCATCAATCTCTTTTTTGTAAAAAAAGGGGTCACGCGCCAACGAGTTCTCTACACGCTCAAGCATATCTAGCGTCTCATCGCTTGCACTGACACTGGGGTTGACCAGGGATAGGTCAAGCCAAATTGCCAATTGCTCGCTCAAGCAGTTTGCAATGGGGTCCTCCTCAGGTGTTGACTCATCTATGGCAACGAATCCAAAAACTGAGGGCTGCCTTTCATGTCCAAAGTGAGAATCTACATCTCTTAAATCTAATACTTGGCCCAGTATGGAGGCCGTGGCCGGGGGGACTCTCTCGGCCATGGGACAGATCAGTAGCCGACCACGGCTTTGTGCTAACAGACCTTTTTGTGTGATGGGGCTTCCCATCTGTAGAGTCAGCGCCAGGTCCAGTCCCCCAAGGAGTCTTTCTGGGTCAACGTTACAAGGTATTTTGAGAGGGTTGGGTTTAAGTGCATTCAACCAATCCAAAAACTCCTGCATGACGGGACCTAATGAGCATTTGAGCCATATACCGCGTAAACTGCTTGGGTCAACGCAAAGGGCAGCAAGACCCCATAATGCATCATCCCAGGCCGTGTTTTTCATAAAAAAAGCGTAATCTCTTAATCGGTTTCAGCAAACAGTTCCTGTAAAGCGCGCTCAACCCTGGCGCTCGAGCCTGTATCGTCCAAAGGATCTCTCCTAAGCCTGTGGCATAGGGCCATTGGGGCGATGACTTTGAGGTGGCTGGCTTCAACGGATTTATCGCCCTCGATGGCTGCGTAAGCACGAGTGGCCCTCATGAGAGTGAGCTCAGCCCTCAATCCATCTGTGCCAAGGGCTATACAAAGCTTAGAGCATAGCCTCAGGAAATCATCTGACAGGGTCACTTTATCCAATCGTTTACGAGCCTTTAAGATCTTATCCCTCAACTGCTCATTGGCTTGTTGCCATTGTTCTTGAAATTGCTGAGGGTTTTTTTCAAATGCGTCCCTGCGTTTGATGACTAAAATTCGCTCCTCTAAGTCTTGGGGCGTTTTGACTTCTACACAAAGACCAAAACGATCTAGCAATTGGGGCCTGAGCTCACCCTCCTCAGGGTTGCCGCTGCCGACCAATACAAAGCGTGCAGGGTGGCGCACGCTCAAACCCTCACGCTCGACCACATTTTCACCAGAGGCGGCCACATCGATTAGCAAATCCACCAAATGATCTTCAAGTAAGTTGACTTCATCAATGTACAGAAATCCGCGGTTTGCTTTGGCAAGTAGTCCAGGAGAGAATGACTTAACCCCTTGGCTCAAGGCTTTCTCCAGATCAAGGGCTCCGACCACTCTATCCTCAGAGGCACCTAAAGGTAAATCGACAACGGGCACGGGGCGAGATTCTGTGTGGTGTGCACTAGAACCAGATCTTAATGTTGCGCAGTTTTCACAGGAGAGGGTTTGACTTTTTGGGTCGCATCCATAAGGGCAGTTTCTGACAACCTTGATGGGAGGGAGTAAATCAGCGAGCGCTCTGACCGCAGTTGATTTGCCCGTACCGCGGTCGCCGAGAGCCAAAATACCGTTAACACTTGGATCGACAGCAACAATTTGGATGGCCAATTTCATATCCTGTTGACCAACAATTGCTGAGAAGGGGAAGGGGATAGCCATTTATCTTTTACTAATTGGATTAAGTTGTGTTGCTTAAAAAAAGGAACGAGTTTTTAGACAAAGGTTGAAAAGGTTAATTAAGTAGCGTTTGAAATAAATTAGTGAAACTAATCTAAATGAGATCACTCATACGATTTCACCTATCTATTGAGTGTTCTTTGTCGGTTCTAGTTTAAAGAAACTCTTCAATAAACTCCCTCCAAGCGGTCCTCGAGCTCTTCAGTCGAGAGTTTGAGTTTTTCTAGGGTCTCTGGGTCTGGTGTCCAGTAGTTTCTATCACAAGCCTCAAGCAAGCGATTCGCCATCCTCATGGAGGCTGTAGGGTTGAGCTCAGCTAGCCTTTGCCTCAGCTCAGCGTTCAATACGAAGGTTTCTGTGATTTGTTTGTAAACCCACGGCTGCACCTGTCCCGTCGTGGCTGACCAGCCCATGGTGTTGGTCAAATGCACCTCAATTTGTCGGACGCCCTCAAATCCGTGTTTGAGCATGCCTTCGTACCATTTAGGGTTCAAAATTCTGGTGCGAGTCTCTAAATCCACTTGCTCGGACAGGGATCTAACTTTGCCCTCACCTTTGGTTTGATCTCCGATGAAGACGGGTTTGCTTATTCCTCCGTTGGCTTGTTGGACTGCTTTGGTTATGCCCCCTAAGCTATCAAAGTAGTTATCAATCGTGGTGACACCTAATTCAACTGAGTCCAGATTTTGGTAGGTCAGTTGAACATCTGCCAGAGCTGACTTTAAGATATCCGTGCTCTTTACGGCAAGACCGTCCACTCCAAAGGCGAACCCCTTGCGCTGTGTGTACGTATCTCCCAGTTCCTCCTCATCGGACCATGCGCCGCTTTCGATTAGATTATTAACGTTTGCACCGTAAGCACTATCCGCATTGCCAAAGACTCTGAGGGATGCGGTTTGCAGATCGCAGCCATTGTCCCTCATGTACTGCAAAGCATGTTTACGAACAAAGTTTTGTTCAAGCGGTTCATCTGCACTTGCTGCCATAAAGGCAGCCTCAGCTAAGAGCTTAATTTGCAAAGGCATTAAGTCGCGGAAAATCCCTGACAAGGAGATAACCACATCAATTCTGGGACGGCCCAGCTCCTCTAGGGGCATCAGGCTCGCGCCGACCAATCTACCAAAACTGTCGAACCGGGGCTTGGCACCGTAAAGCCTCAATACTTGCGCTATTTGTGCGCCCTCGGTCTTTAAGTTATCACTTCCCCATAAAACTACGGCTATTGATTCTGGCAGTGGCAGACCGTCCTCGCAGTACTTGGTAAGAATTTTTTCTGCCTGGGCTGCCCCATCCTTCACGGCATAAGGGCTTGGAATTCTAAAAGGATCAAAACCGTGGAGGTTTCTACCGGTAGGCAAAATCTCGGGCTTGTTGATAATATCCCCTCCTGGGGCGGGTCTGATGTAGTTTGCGTCCAACGCACGAACGATACCCTTTAGCTCAGAGTTTTCGTTTAAATGTAAACTGGACTCTAAGAGCTTGTCTATTTTGGCTTTGTTATTCTCATCCGCTGCAAGGTTTGAATGGCTCAAAATTTGTGAAGTGCTTTGGTTCTCAGCGATCGCTTTGATAGCTTGTGGGGGCAGGGGGCGCTCAAAGCTGGCCTCTGCCATAACTTTTAAAAACCCAAGCTTCTCCTCCTCGCTTGGGACTTGTCCTATTACATGCAGACCGTTTGGAATGAGTGAGTACTCTAGCTCTAAGATTTTGACGAGTAAAGACTGAATGTGTTTATCTGCCAGCTCAAATTGACTTGACTCAAGAGCTTGATCCGTTTCCTCTAGCCACAGCGGAGTGGGGGTTGATAGATCAAGTTGCGCTGCTTGAGCTTGGATCATCAATGCAAGCTCTTTTCTCTCGTGGGTGGGTTCACCGCCCAAAGAGCGGTACCTCTCAAGGCTGGACTTTAGATCCAACAACCCAGTGTAAAGTCCGGACTCTGTCATGGGCGGCGTAAGGTAGCTTATCAATGTAGCGCCTGACCTTCTTTTGGCGATGGCGCCCTCTGAGGGGTTGTTGGCTGCGTATAAGTAAAAATTGGGTGTGTCTGAGATCAACCGATCGGGCCAGCACTGAGCTGTGAGACCGTTTTGTTTACCCGGCATAAACTCCAAAGCCCCGTGTGTACCAAAGTGAAGCAACGCATTGGTCTTAAAGTCTTCGCGCAAGTACCGATAAAAGGCTGAGAAAGCGTGTGTGGGCGCGAAACCTTTTTCAAACAATAAGCGCATAGGGTCGCCCTCATACCCAAAAGAGGGTTGGATCGCCACAAGTAGATTTCCGTACTGTTTGCCTAAAACGAATATGCTTGCGCCGTTATTTAATTGCTTACCAGGAGCGGGACCCCACTGGGCTTCAATCTCTTTGAGATGTTTTTCACGCCTCACATGGTCCTGGGTTGGGATGAGCGTGTGAACGTTTGCATCGGCTCCGTATTTTTGAGCGTTGCCCTGGAGTATGTCCTGTCTGAGTGCGTCCACGCTGTCTGGCATATCAACGGTGTAACCCTCTGATTTAAGCTGAACCATCATCCGGTAGACAGACTCAAAGACGGCTAGGAAGGCAGCCGTTCCAATGTTTCCCGCGTTGGGGGGGAAGTTAAATAAAACCACGGTGACTTTTTTCTCAGATCGCTTTGATCGCCTGAGGTCCACCAACTTGGCAACCCGCTGAGAAAGCATCGCTGTTCGCTCAGTGCAGGTGAACATGTCTTGTTCTACCTGAGTTTTAGTAAAAGTGCACTGCTTATGGCAACCTTTACAAGTGACCCCTTGGGCGCCTGGGCGACCGCCAAAGACCATAGGCACCACAGCCCCGTCAAGCTCTGGGATGGCAATCATGATGGTGGACTCAACGGGCAAAAGTCCTCGACTCGACTCCCCCCACTGGTCAAGTGTTTGAA
>DAIUEA010000165.1:0-4812 GCA_036845365.1 Limnohabitans sp.
GTTCTCTTTGTATCCGTAGACCCTAAGCGAGATACACCTGAGGTTTTAAAAGCCTATGTCAGCAATTTTGATTCAACCTTTATTGGTTACAGTCCCGCGCCTGAGGATTTAGATCAAATTGCGAAGAGTTTTAAAATTTATTATAAAAAAGTGCCCAGCTCGTCTACGGATCCAAATGCCTATACCGTGGACCATTCGGCGGGGACCTACCTATTTGATACGCAGGGGCGCATAAGGCTATTTATTCGCTACGGCATGCCAAGCCAAGCACTCACACAAGACATAAAGAGCTTAATGGCTGAAGCGCATTAGTGTATTAATGCATTAATTGGTGCATTAGTGCATTAGTGCATTAGTGCATTAGTGCATTAGTGCATTAGTGCATTAGTGCTCTTTTAGTCTATGTGGTGGTGCACTGGACCTAGATTAGATATGGTGGGAGCCGTTTAAACAGGGTCTACGTGGGTCATGACATCAAGCACTGGCATATTTGCCTTTACTCGGTTGGCCGCTGCAAAGGCAATTTCGTGTCCCAGTCGAACGTTTATGTTTCCATCAACTTCAATATGGACATCAACTAGTATCAGGTCACCCATTTTGCGGGTCCTTAAGTCGTGAAAGCCTTTAACGCCTTCAGTGCTACTGATGATTTCTTCTATCTTGTTGCGAGCCTCATCTGACACCGCACGATCCATTAAATCGTTAAGTGCTTCCCATCCAAATTTCCATCCCATACGGGCAACCATTAAGCCAACAATCAAAGCTCCAACTGAATCTAGCACGGAATACCCAAAAAGAGCACCCACTATGCCAAGTGCAACGACTAAAGAGGAGGCGGCATCAGATCTCGCATGCCATGCGTTCGCAACCAACATGGATGAGCGAACTCTTTGCGCAACAGAGAGCATGTATCTAAAGAGACTCTCTTTTACAAAAAGAGAGCCCATTGCAATGTAGAGGGCAAGAATTTGTATTTGGGCGGCAGGTTGGGGATTGATAATTCTTTGTCCTGCATTAAAAAGCATTCCAACCCCAACAGCCACTAAGGTAAAGCCTAAAAAGAGGGACGCCGCTGTTTCATATCGCTGGTGGCCATAGTGGTGATCGTTGTCTGCTTCCTTATGGCTATGCTGATTGGCCAATAGTACGATAAAGTCGGCCAATAAATCGCTTAATGAATGTACCCCATCCGCAATTAAGCCTTGCGAGCCAGAGAATATACCCGCCGTAATTTGAGAAATTGTTAAGCCTACGTTGACAGCAACGCTCACCAAAGTAGTACTTTGGGAGGCTAGCTTTTTGGCTGAAGAAACGGACTCTGGTTTGTCAAGTAAATCGTTCATAACCAGATGTTATATCAAGGTTGTGACGGGTTACTTGTTGGGATATTAAAAAATTGGGTCTTTTAAGCCATCTCGGCCAAGGACAGTCTCATTTTTTTCATGGCGGCTGTCTCAATTTGACGCACACGCTCGGCACTCACCCCAAACTCGGCTGCTAAATCATGAAGCGTCATCCCCCCCGATCCATCATCATTGACTTTGAGCCAGCGCTCTTCAACGATTTTGCGGCTTCTCGCGTCAAGGGCGTTCAGCGCCATCGCGATTCCGTCGCTAGATAGGTAGTCTCTTTGGTGAGACTCAATGACTGCAGTGGGTTCGTTGTTCAGGTCGGTTAGATAGGATATGGGTCCATAAGCGTCCTCACCGTCATCATTAGGAGCAGGATCTAAGATCACGTCCCCGCCTGACATTCTTGTCTCCATCTCGATCACTTCTTCACGTTTAACGTTGAGCTCTTTTGCCATCTCGTCTATTTGAGCCTCTGTTAAACAGTCTTTGTGGGTGGGTGCGTCGGAGTTGGATCCGGCGTCTGATTTGAAGCCCTGTTTCATTGATCTTAAATTGAAGAACAGCTTTCTTTGGGCTTTAGTGGTCGCAACTTTTACCATTCTCCAGTTGCGTAAGATGTACTCGTGAATCTCCGCTTTGATCCAGTGCATTGCGTAACTAACCAAGCGAACGCCTTGATTCGGGTCGAAACGGCGAACAGCCTTCATCAGACCTATATTTCCCTCTTGGATGAGGTCAGCGTGAGGAAGTCCGTAGCCCAGGTATTGGCGAGAGACTGAGACCACTAGCCTAAGATGGGACATGATTAATTTACCAGCAGCTCCCAAGTCATTGGATTGTTGTAGCATTCGTGCGTACTCCTGCTCCTGCTCCAGGGTAAGCATGGGAAGTCTATTAACTGCAGATATGTAGGCGTCAAGGTTACCAAGAGGGGGGACTAGTGACCAAGGATTGGTCAAAGATGCTCCCTCAGGGCCATTTGTTGGCAGTGTTAGGGTAGTCATTGAGTACTCCTTTTGAATACGTTTCGGTAATTTTAGCACTCTTGATCAACGAGTGCTAATAGTCTACAAGTGTACGGGGTTAACCCTATTTAAATAGTATTTAAATATTAATTAAATAATTAAATTGAATTATATAGAATTCAAATTAAGATGGTAATTGCATCGGCACTGTCGATTTTAGATAAGAAATTAAAGGTTATAGTAGCCACAAAGACAACAACAAGAGGTGGTGAACTCCAGTGGTCATGACAAAGCGGGTTTCAGTTATCTAATTCAATGTGTCTGTCTTTAGCCAATTTTGTCCACCTGCTTAGATCAGCCTTGATGTAGTTACTAAATTGATCAGGGCTCATCGGCATGGGCTCTACTGCTTCGATGGACATTTTTTCTTTCAACTCGGGCGAACTCAAAGTTAAGTTAAGAGTTGAGTTAAGTTTTTGAACGATCTGAGCGGGCAACCCAGCAGGACCCACAACCCCGTACCACTGCAGTGCAGTGAAGCCTTTGAATCCCAATTCCTCTAGCGTTGGCGTATCTTTCAGTTGAGAGCTCCTAGCGATGCCAGTCACCGCTAGTGCCTTGACTCGTCCTGAGCGAATGTGGGGCAAGGCAGCCGCAAGACCGGGGAACATAGCCTGAATTTGACCCCCCATCAGGTCATTAAAAGCCGGTGCAATGCCTTTGTAAGGAATGTGAACGATGGGGCTTTCCTCAACTTGTTTGAAAAGCTCCATCGTCAGATGAGTGAGTGAGCCTTGTCCAGAGGATCCGTAACTCACGCTTGTTGGATTTTTCTTGATGAAGTCAATGAACTCTTTTAGATTTTTAGCTGGAACGCTAGGGTGAACCACCAACACATTCGGAGTGCCTCCAATCATGCCTACTGGTGTGAAATCTTTGATGGGGTCGTATGGGAGGCTCCTGCGGGTCGCAGGACTGGTTCCAAGGGTTGCCACATAGCCTTGCATGAGGGTGTAGCCATCAGGAGAAGATTTGGCTGCATTTTGACAAGCTATAACACCGCCCCCACCGCCCTCGTTATCAATAACCATAGGCTGACCCAGCAAGCGTCCCCAGCGCTCACAAACAGTTCTGCCAATCATATCGCTCCCCCCTCCGGCCGAGACGGGCACAATGTAGCGAATAGCTTTAGTTGGGTAATTGGTCTGAGCAAAGGGGCTTTGAGTGAAAAATAGCCCCTCACTTAAAGCCGCCGTGCCCAAAAGCGTCCTTAGCGTTTGACGACGTTGCATAAGTAACCTTTCAAATTTAGTTCTAAAAATTTAATCCTTCAGGCGTTATTCCCCTATTAATGCCTGAGCAAATTCAGCAGCGTTAAAGCGTTGAAGGTCCTCTAGTTTTTCACCCACACCGATGAAATACACAGGAACCACGGATCGCTGAGCTTTAAGCCTTTCGGTATTCCACAAAGCAATCGCTGCCAGCACTCCGCCCTTGGCAGTGCCGTCAAGCTTAGTGACGACCAGTCCTGTAAGGCCTACAGCCTCATCAAACGCTTTGACTTGTGTCAAAGCATTCTGACCTGTGTTGCCATCAATCACTAAAAGTACCTCATGAGGAGCTGTTTCATCTGCCTTTTGAATCACGCGTTTTATTTTTTTCAGCTCCTCCATCAAATGAGTTTGCGTCGATAAACGACCCGCAGTGTCGATCAGCACGACATCGCGTCCTCGGGCTTTACCCGCACTGACTGCGTCAAAGCTGACCGCTGCAGGGTCCGCTGATTCTTGAGAAATGATTTCCACCTTGTTTCTGTCCGCCCAGGTGAGTAACTGTTCGCGGGCTGCTGCTCGAAAGGTGTCCGCTGCAGCCAAGAGCACACTCAGACCCGAGTCGCTTAAATGGCGCGTTATTTTGCCAATCGATGTGGTCTTTCCCGCGCCGTTAACTCCGGCGACCATGATGACTGTGGTTTTGTGCTCGCCGAGAATTAATTCTTTTTCCAAAGGCTTTAAAAGAGAAGCCAGGATATCAATTAATAGTGCTTTGACCTGCTGTGGGTTGGTCAACCCGGTGAGCCTGATTTTTTCTTTTAAGGCGTTTAATACATACTGAGTCGCAGCAAATCCAGTATCTGCGCTCAAAAGTGCGCCTTCAAGCTCTTCGTATAAGTGCTCATCAATTGTGGTCAAATTCAAAGCTACTTTGAATCCTTGACCTGTTCGCTTAAGACCTTCTTTGAGTTTAGTGAGCCACAAAGCCCTCGCTTTGATAGGGGGATCAAGGTGAGTGTCGCTTTCCAGAGCTTTTAAAGTGCTTAAAGTACCTACGGTGCCTGTACTGCCTGAGGTTGCTGAGGTGCCCCCTTTTTCTAGTGACGTTTGCGTAGCTTTTGATAAACCGTTAACATCATTTGGCGAGTGGGTGTTATCCTCTAAAGAAGAAACTGCCGGTTCTGGGGTCTTTTTGCCAAAAAAGCTAAACATGACTTAAAG
>DAIUEA010000166.1:0-4805 GCA_036845365.1 Limnohabitans sp.
ATGCTGGGCCCCCTTGCTTTGTAGCCTTTATTTTCAGGGGCATAATTTTTGAAACTAGAATTGCGGCGGAATGTTTCTTGTGTTTGATAAATGCGCATGCAGATTTCAGGTTCGTTTACGCTTGGTTGACTCAATCGAATTCATTGCTGAATCTCTACACCACAATGGCACATATGGCAAATTATCTTAAATTTCAAAGTAAATCACCAAATAGGCTCAGCAGATTACTGAAACTTCACCATAGACAGCAGCTCTAAGATTTGAGACTTACTGACATCTTCTGCGACCAACGCTCTGACCATGGCCACTGAGCCCACTCCCGTAGAGAGCACATCTTTGATATTCGTTGCATCAATCCCACCGATGGCGACTGTTGGATAGTGACTCATCAGCTTAACGTACTTACCCAACCTCCCAACGCCTTGAGGTCGTGTTTGCATTTGTTTAAGAGTGGTTGGGTAAATAGCCCCCATCGCAATATAACTAGGCCCAACCGCATCAGCGCGGACCATCTCCGAATACCCGTGTGTACTGATCCCAATCCTTAGGCCTGAATCTTTGATGAGCTTAATCTCTGCTGAGCTTAATGTGTCCAGATCCTCTTGTCCAAGGTGAACCCCATATGCTTTGGCTTTGATTGCCAGTTGCCAATGATCGTTGATGAACAAAAGAGAGCCTGTACCTTTTACGGCTTCAACAGATTCAAGCACCTGTGCCTCTAAGGCTAAAGGATCGCTGGATTTAAACCGCAGCTGCAAAGTAGGTACCCCTAAAAGAGCTAATCTTCTAATAGTCTCGGAGTTGGGGGCTACTGCGTAAAGCCCCAAGAAATTCGGGCACGGCAGAAAACAATCTTTGTGTCTCGTGCTCCCCAAAATCTCCAAAGAGCCTTTGTCAATCAATCCAAAGTCTGCCCCGTGCGTGGGCCAGGCTTTAAAATCAAACCCACCACCCCTAATGCTTTGTCTAATCCAAGCGCTTGCAATAATGGAGCAATCGATAAATTCAAAATGAAGCTGTCTTACCGCTTCAAAGACGTCCAACCAAGGGGAACGCCAATTCGGGGCAAACTCCTCTGTTGCTGGGTGGGCCGAGGGGGAGTTTGTTGGGGAGTCTTTTAAGATTTGGGAGTTACTAGGAATGAGCTGTAATCTTTGAATGATTTCTTGCTCAGTTAATTCAGGAAACAGAGGCTTATCGCCAACTCTTAAATTAATAAATTCATTAATAACGGCGTTGCTAATTGAGGTGGTCATTGAATGGGTTTGGGGGGATCAAGAAAAAGAAAAAGATAAAGATATTATTATGGGTGTAGTTGTTAATGTTCTTTTACTTGTTCTTTTACTAGTACTTATCTTTAACTTAGCAGCTCTAACTAGGATTGATGCCAAAACGGTGTGCCAAGCACCGGTGTGCTTGGCACAGCGCTTTCTTGGGGTTGCATAGCCCCTGACAAATACGCAATTCTGCCACTTGCAACTGCCCCTTTAAAAGCGTAGGCCATCATGACTGGGTCATGCGCTAAAGCCACTGCAGTGTTGAGTAAGACAGCGTCATAGCCCCACTCCATAACCGAGCAAGCATGGGACGGCAGTCCCAGACCCGCATCAACGATCAAAGGTACCTTTAAGCGCTCTCTCAACGTTTTGAGGGCGTAGGGGTTGATGGGACCCTTACCAGTTCCAATCGGTGCAGCCCACGGCATGACCGCCTTGCATCCCACATCCACCAATCTTTGGCAAAGAACGAGATCGTCCGTCGTGTAGGGCAGGACTTTAAAACCCAGGGCTATCAGCTTACTAGCAGCTTCAACTAAATTTAGTGTGTCGGGCTGAAGGGTGTAATCGTCCCCGATCAACTCGAGTTTGATCCAATCAGTCTCGAAGACTTCTCGCGCCATCTGAGCGATTGCAAGCACCTCATCCACACGGTGACAACCCGCCGTGTTGGGCAAAATGGGAACATTTAATTTTTTTAGTAATTTCCAAAAGTCATTGGAGCCGCCTGGGTCTGCAGATTGACGCCTCAATGAGGCAGTTAGCATTGCGGGCTGAGCTGCTAAAACTGCAGTCTCAAGGATTTGGGGTGATGGGTACCTGGATGTTCCAAGCAAAAGTCGAGAGTTAAAGTGTTCACCGTATAGCTCCATCCCGTCCCTGTGCTTGGAATCTACACTGCCCGGTGCTGCCACAGCCCCTCTTAAATGAGAGGGGGGCAGGTGTTGCGGTGCACTGATTGGGTAAGGGGACGGGTCCTGAGCTGTCATGTAGGTGAAATCTATGGAAACTAAGTTAGCGGGAATGTTCTGTTTAGAACCTGTTGAGTTTCAATTATCGCCCAAAGCACAATTTAAGAGCAATACACCTCTTCTGAGGTACAAATCTTTCTGACATACATACATGAGCCTAGGCTTTTGAATCTTAAATCTTAAATCTTGAATCTTCCCCTCGATTAACCTTGAGTATCTTTTAGCATGGATTTTTGTCAGTTTGAATCCTTAGTCCCGCCACAAACCCTATACAAATAACTTACCCTTTCCCATCACCCACCCGTGATGGGAGATATGAGCTCGACCCGGTCGCTATTTAACAAAACTCTAGCCTCGTAGGATGCCTTAGGCACGAACTGCATGTTCACTGCAGCGGCAAAAGGGGGTGTTACTTCGCTAAGTTCAATTGCGTGAGCCAGAGTGGCTCCAACTGGCACGAGATGCAGTTTATTATTAACGTAGATGCGAATTGGATCTGTAGGAGTTTGGGGTTGAAGAGGGGTAGTTTTCATGGCTCAAATTGTATGCACACTTAATCCTAAACTAGTAGCGAGACCGTGGGTACCGTCCTGTACGAACTCTAAAGCACAGTCGACCACTGCGGGTGAGATTAAAAAACCGTGCCGGTATAGGCCGTTCATTTGAAGTGTTCTAGGACCGAGTTGTCTGATCGCTGGTAAGTTATCTTTGAGGGTAGGGCGGGCTTGTGTGGAGATCTCTAAGATCCTTGCCTCCGCAAAGCCGCTATGAACGGTGTAAGCAGCGCTCAGCAACTCAAGCGTTGAACGCACGGTTGCGCTGGAGATATCCTCGCTCTCGATCTCAGTTGCACCAATCACAAAAACGTGTTCCTCTTTGGGAGCTATGTACAGCGGGTAACGCGGGTGGATGAGTCGAAGTGGGCGCAGCAAAGTAACTTCGGGGGCAAAAAGCCTTATCACCTCACCCCTGACCCCTCTGAGCCCCTCCCAATTAGTCCTTGATCCCAAACCCCTGCAGTCTAATAACCAGTTTGCATCACCTTGCGCAGCTTGATTATCAAAGTCAACTAAATCTTTGGGAGAGTTCCAGTAAAAAGTTGCCCCCAAACTTGTGAGGCTTGCGAGCAGTGCAGTCATCAGTTGGCGGTTGTCTAATTGCCCCTCTAAAGGTAAGTAAAGACCGTGTTGAAACTGATGACTTAAACTAGGCTCAAGGCTGTTGAGCTCTTCTCGTCCGATCGCCTTGGGCGCTTCTAAAAAGTTCATCTGCAGTTGGTTTCTAACCAAGGTTTCTGAGAATCGTTTGGCCTCGTGGCTATCTTGATGGTGCCAAACTATTAAGGTGCCGTTTTGTTGAAAGAAAACGGGCTCCTCCAGCGTTTGAATGATGCCCTGCCACCTCTTTAAACTGTAATGCCCCATTTTGACAACTGGTGGCTCAGTGATGGCAGACTCTGCCAAAGGGGCTAGCATTGCAGCTGCCACCTGAGCAGCCGAGCCCTCTGCATTAGGGCCGCCGCGCTCAAAGATTTCAACCTGGTACCCTAGCTTGCATAACGAGTAAGCGGTCAGTCGCCCTAAAAGACCAGCTCCTAGGATGGTAATCTTAGACTTAGAGGTGGGCATGGATGAGCTGGGAAGATGTGTGCATGGCAGTCGCTCTTAAGATGGGGGAGGGTATTGGATGGTCAGCGAAATTTTGAATTATTTTTTGAATGATTTTTTGAAACACTTTTAAGTGACTTGTAGGGGACTTTGAGAGACCAACTGATGCTTGTTCTAAACGCCAGGCAAAAACTTAAACAAAAAAGATCACAAAATTATTCACCAAAATACTAAAATGCAAAGACAAGGAAGTATTTAAAATTAAATACTAAAACAGCCATCCGTAAACTTCTGAAAGTGTATACACAATTAGCTTAGCAGATCGGGTTAAGGACTATTTTCCCCAAACACCGTAATTTTAAATTCACTCTAATCTCCTTGACCCAAATTTCCATTCAACCCCAAGGCCAGAGGTACCGAACCGTTTTGAGCGTAGCAGGCTCCGACAGCGGGGGCGGTGCAGGAATTCAAGCAGATATTAAGACCATTTCGGCTCTTGGATGTTATGCGACTACGGCAATTACTGCCTTGACGGCTCAAAATACCACAGGCGTTCAAGCGGTCTATCCCGTCAGCCCAGAGTTCTTGAGGCAGCAAATAGATTCGGTTTTTCAAGACATCGGTGCAGACGCTGTGAAGATCGGCATGTTTGCGAGTCTTGAGAATTTAGACATCATCAGGTTTGCGCTTAAGCGTTACGGTGCGCAACAAGTGGTGTTAGACCCAGTGATGATGTCGTCCAGCGGTGCTTCCCTGGTGTTTAATGATTCTGTGAGGTCTCTAAGCCAAACTTCATCCGAAGATAGATTAAATACTGTAAGTCAATTTAGTGAACTTAGTGGCGAGAAAGTGGATCAAGCGCTCATCTCAAACGTGTTACTCACAGCCGAGCTTTCATCCCTTTTTACGCCCAATCTTTTGGAAGTTGAGTTTTTAACGAAAAGCAGATT
>DAIUEA010000167.1:0-4797 GCA_036845365.1 Limnohabitans sp.
GGCGCTTAACAAAGCGAGGAATAGGTGAATTTTACGGATCATCATTTTGGGTTGTATTTTAGGATCAGCTTGGGGTTGACTAAAAGAGTTTGTAAAAAGGAATTTACTCAAGAGTTTAATAAAAAATATCTGCTCTGACCGCTTTAGACACTATTAAGAGCCTGTTGAACCAAAATGGACCGTGTCTTTTGCAGGTTTTTGCGTGGCTTGTTCAATTGTCCACTTTTTTAACGTACTAAATCCATTGAATGCTTTAAATCCTTTGTTCCTAATAAGGCGGGCTAGTGCAAAATCACTGGCAAATAGCCGCTGGATTAGATCAATAAAGGTTACTGGCGCAAGGATGGCTAGTTTTCGCTCCCGCGCGTAAGCGTCTAACACTCTTAGATCCCAAAGAGGTCTCCAAGAGGTGTTTGACTGTCTGTTTAATAAAAAATCGTACAAAGACTTAGCGTCTCCCAGTCCTAAATTCAGACCCATTCCTGCAAGGGGGTGGACGGTGTGAGCGCTGTCACCACAAAGCACCCAACTTGCTCTTGAGTTGAAGCTACCCGCCCAGTGTGAGCTTGAGCTCAGTGCAAGCGGCCATGTTTGGCGGGGACCGCAAACCGTAAATTCTTTAAAACTCTCTCGGCTGCTGAATGACAGAGCCTGTGCAAACTCGGATTCTGTGAGTGCTTTTAATTTGGCGATTTTCTCAGCAGCCGCGGACCAAACAACAGCAAAAGTGTTCGAGTGCGCGCCGCCGATCGGTAAAAGAGCAAGAATCTCTAGTCCGTCTTGATCAAGGGCCGCGTCTTTTTTGGCGTTGGCCGTCTTTGACTGATTGAACCATTGATGAGCTGCGCTTTGGTGAGAGTCTTGTACCTGCACGCGTGTGGCTAATGCATGCTGATAATAGGGGGTTGATGTGGTCGTTGTGCGAAGCGTTTTTTTTAGCTTGCTCGAGTAACCCTCACAAATGACGCTAAGAGGTGTTTTGATTAGTTTGTGATCGCTCTCGTAAAGATGTGAGTAGGTTGGATCGGTCTCAGCGGATACGATGACGTTACTACGCTTGAGAGCCTGATCAAGTCTCTCCTCAAGCGCTGCAACCTCTACGATCCAACTGAGTGCGGGAGCGTCTGAATGATTGCGACTCGAAGCTAGTTCGGCAGCTGGGTACAGATCGGTGCTTTTAAATTCTATGACTCCCTCTTGGTCAGAGTGAACGTACATCTCTTTAACAGCAGTGGTTTTGTCCCCCTCTGGCCAGGCATGGATGGACTCTAGTATTGATTTGGAGTGCGCGTTTAAAGCGTACGCCCTGATATCAAAATCCGGGGCATTCTCTTTGGGTTTGAGGGTGGGTTTGAGAAGTGCAACCCTAAGGTTCAAGCGTCCAAGCAAAAGCGCGGTCACACAACCAACTACACCGCCTCCGCGAACGCAAATGTCTACGTTTTCATTCATCAAACAATTGTAGGATTATTGTCCTTAACGGGCGAGCTTGTGGGGTCAATAACATTCAAACGGCATAAAAATTAACGACCTGCTCAAGCCGTAGGCCCTAAAAATCATTCATTAGGGTTAGAACCTACCCCGGTTTGTAAGTATCAGCCAATATGAGTGAACATTTGCTAATACCAGACAATATTGCAGAATACATGTATCAGTACAACCTGACATCTAACCTTAATTAATTAGCGCTGGTTGGGTTGTTCCCTACAAAGAGCGGGTTTAATTTTGATTAAAATGAAAAATTGTTCAAACTAAACAGTCAACTACTTTTTCAATGGGAACTTTTATCATGGAACGTCGCTCGCTTATTAAACACGCCGGTATTGCTGGAATTTTGGCCGCTGCAGTTGCCCCTGCAGTTCATGCTCAAGCCGTTGTCAGGTGGAGAATGGCTTCCAGTTTTCCGAAATCCTTGGATACCCTTTTCGGGGGTGCGGAGACCATTGCAAGAGAGGTGAAGGCGATGTCAGGTGGGAAATTTGAAATTTCTACCCACGCTGCAGGAGAATTAATGCCCGCTTTTGGGGTCGTCGACGGTGTACAGCAAGGATCTGTGGAGTGCGCGCACACCGCTCCCTATTACTTTTTCGGTAAAGACGAGACATTCGCCCTCGGATGCGCTATTCCTTTCGGACTCAACAGCAGACAAACTACGGCTTGGATGATTGAGGGCAATGGCATGAAGTTGATGAGAGAGTTTTATGCCAAATACAATATCGTGAACTTTGCAGCCGGTAATACGGGGTCTCAAATGGGGGGCTGGTTTCGCAAAGAAATCAAATCAGTCGCCGATATCAAGGGGCTTAAATTTAGGATTGGCGGGTTTGGGGGAAGAATTATTGAGCGCTTAGGAGGAATACCGCAAAACATTCCTGCCGGGGACATTTACTCAGCGCTGGAGAAGGGGACAATAGATGCTGCCGAGTTTGTAGGTCCCTACGACGATTTAAAATTGGGTCTGAGCAAAGTGGCGCCCAATTATTACTACCCTGGTTGGTTTGAGGGGGGTGCCCAGATTGATTTGTTTGTCAACAACAAGGCACTCGATTCGTTGAGCCCAGAATTTAGGTCTATCTTAGAGGCCGCTTGCGCAGTCGCTCACTCTGATGTTCAGGCCAAATATGACGCAAGAAACCCAGGAGCTTTAAAGCAACTCGTTGGAAGCGGAACGAAGTTAAAAGAGTTTCCAAAAGACGTCCTCACCTCAGCGTTCGCCGCATCCGAGAAGTACTACGAAGAACTCAGCGATAAAAACGAAAACTGGAAGAAGATTTTCCCTGACTTCAAAAAGTTCAGGGCTGAGCAAAACTTGTGGTTTAGTTTTACAGAAGCTACCTTTGACCGCTTCATGCAAGCGCAAAAGCTATAAACAAAAGGTCTTTTGAGACTTTCTAAAGCTCTTTGAGATTTTTTGCGATGGCCGGCTAGGTATAACTAGCCGGTCTTTTTATTTGCTGCGATTAAACAGATCCTTAATTCTCTTTTCCTCTGCATCACCGGCCGCCTTTTCTTGCTCAGCGGTGGTGCCAGCAGCAGCTCCTGGTGCTGTGTCCGAGCTAAGAGATTCCTCACTGGAGCGTGGCATCTCAATGACGATACTCTCAGGATCTATGACCGCTTCTTTGGTCAAAAAGACAGTCACTGTTTGCGGTACGAATATCACAATAACGACCAAGAGCAATTGCATGATCACCCATGGAATAGCTCCAAGGTAAATATCTTTTGACAGCACTGGCCTGGGTATTCGGGCCTCCTTGAAAAGCGTATCTGCAATCCCTCTTAAATAAAACAGCGCAAAGCCAAAGGGTGGATGCATAAAGCTAGTTTGCATATTCACGCAAAGCAGCACACCAAACCAAACCAGATCGATTCCCAATTTGTTGGCCACTGGACCTAGGAGGGGGAGAATGATGAATGCGATCTCAAAGAAGTCCAGGAAGAAAGCCAAAAAGAAAATAAAGATATTGACCACGATCAGAAATCCAACCTGCCCTCCTGGTAAATTCGATAGCATCTCCTCCACCCATTTGCCCCCCTCGACCCCTTGAAACACCATAGAAAAGACGCGTGAACCGATCAAAATAAAGACTACCATGGCCGTCAAGCGCATGGTGCTGTGCATTGCCTCCCATATGAGTTGGCGCGATATCCGCCCGTGGATAGCAGCGAGAAATAGGGCCCCCATGCAACCCATCGCACCTGCCTCAGTGGGAGTTGCAATGGCCGAATCCATGCCGGGGAGTCCTCCCATGGAGCCCAGGACTGCAAAAATCAAAAGTGCAGAGGGGATGATTCCCCTTAAGCACTTGAGCCAAAGCCGCCATCCCTGGAGGGTTCTTGCTGATGCAGGGACTCCGGGCACGTGGCTTGGTTTAAGGACACCGAGGAAAAACGTGTACAGAACAAATATGAGGACTTGCAAAATAGAGGGTCCCCACGCACCTTTGTACATATCCCCAACTGAGCGTCCTAATTGGTCTGCCATCACGATCAGCACCAGTGAGGGAGGGACGAGCTGTGTGATGGTGCCAGAGGCCGCAAGTACGCCGGTTGCATAGCGCATGTTGTAGCCGTAGCGCAGCATGACCGGCAATGAGATGAGGGCCATCGCAATCACTTGCCCTGCAACCGTCCCCGTAATTGCCCCTAAGATAAATCCCACAATAATGACCGAATACCCTAAGCCACCTTTGACGGGGCCAAAGAGTTGGCCCATCGAGTCAAGCATGTCCTCAGCCAGACCGCATTTCTCCAGAATCGCCCCCATGAATGTGAAAAACGGAATGGCAAGCAACAAATCGTTGGCCAAAATGCCAAACACATTTAAAGGCAAATTTGCCATAAAACCACTTGGAAACCAGCCCATTTGGATGGCGTAGAAGCCGCATGCCAGACCCAGCGATGCAAGCGAGAAGGCAACAGGGAATCCGATGAGCATCATCAAAATGAGGCCACCAAACATGTAGGGCGGGAAATTCTCCATTACAAACATCAGGTCATCCTAAATATTTTAAATTGATAAAAAAGTTAACTAACCATATTAAATTGAATTTAAACCTGGATCTTGGTCAAAATTAATATGAAAAAAATTCAACTTTACTGAACTGGCTTTTCGTAATTGGTGTCCATCTTAATCACACCCCTCAAATGGGCAATGCGTTTAACGATCTCGCTCAGGCCTTGCATAAATACCCAAGAAAAACCAAGCGGCAAGAGCATCATCGCTGGCCAGCGAACCAATCCACCCGCGTTGCTTGATACCTCCCCAGAGGCCAGCATTTTAAGGAACAGTGGAAA
>DAIUEA010000168.1:0-4791 GCA_036845365.1 Limnohabitans sp.
ATCCACACCACAAGAGACTGGATTGTCAGGAACAGCCCAGTCCCAATAGGAACTGTACCCATTTACCAAGCTTTGGAGAAAGTGGGGGGGGTGGCAGAGGATTTAACTTGGGAAATCTTTAGAGATACTTTGATCGAGCAAGCAGAGCAGGGTGTGGATTATTTCACCATCCACGCCGGACTTCGTTTGCACATGATTCACCTTACTGCGGGCAGAAGAACAGGAATCGTATCTCGGGGAGGATCCATCATGGCCAAATGGTGCATCACGCACCACAAAGAGAGTTTTCTCTACTCTCATTTTGAGGACATCTGCGACATCATGAAAGCCTATGATGTGAGCTTTTCTTTGGGAGATGCGCTTCGACCAGGCTCTGGAGCGGATGCAAATGATGAGGCTCAATTTGCAGAGTTGAGGACTCTGGGTGAGTTAACCCAGGTTGCTTGGAAGCACGACGTTCAAACAATGATCGAAGGTCCAGGTCATGTCCCCATGCATATGATTCAAGCCAACATGGATGAGCAACTCAAGCACTGTCATGAAGCGCCTTTTTATACTTTGGGGCCTTTGACCATCGATATAGCGCCAGGGTATGACCACATTGCGTCGGCGATTGGGGCCGCAATGATTGGTTGGATGGGAACTTCGATGTTGTGCTATGTGACGCCCAAAGAACATTTGGGCCTACCAGATAGGGAGGACGTTAAGCAGGGCATTATTGCCTACAAAATTGCTGCTCATGCAGCTAACGTCGCTAAAGGCCACCCGGGCGTTCGGGCAAGGGATGAGGCTATATCAAAAGCAAGGTTTGAGTTTAGGTGGCATGATCAATTTAATCTAAGCTTAGATCCCGATACGGCTCGTGATTTTCATGACGAAACTTTGCCTAAAGATTCAAGCAAAGAAGCTCATTTTTGCTCTATGTGCGGCCCCAAGTTCTGTTCCATGAAAATCACCCAAGAGGTGCGTGAATTCGCTGCTCAAAAAGGCCTCACTGAGGAAGCTGCGCTCAAAGAGGGTATGGCCCTCAAATCCAATGAATTTCGGGCCGCTGGGGGGGAGATCTACATCCCTATTCAACCTGAGTTAACAAAGCCGTAAAGGAGCTTAATCGTCCAAGAGCGCGGAAAACCTTGCGCTTTTGGACGACTTTGAACTTAGAGGATTGTTTTATTTGTCTTTTTTTGAGTTTTTTCGTCCAAATGAGGCCTGGCTAGTTGCTAAAAGTGACAATTGCAGGCATAGTACGTCCTTCGATATTCAAGTCGTGTAGCTGTTGTTCGGTTGACTCCTGCTTGATCCTTTGGCGAGTGCGCATATCTGCCAGATCTGATCTTAGTTTTCTCCCTCTCATCATTCCCGCCCTCTTGAGCTTCGCCCGAGGGGGGGAGGACTTTATTACAACCCCCCATTTAAAGCAAGCCTGAAAACGGTCTTTGTGTGATTCATTTGCAAGTGCATTTCCCTGTGCATGTGTTCTTGCTTGAAGTTGCACTAACGTTGTCATGGTGCTGATGGACAATGAAATGGTTAGAACCAAAAAAGGTTTTAACCTAAAGGAAATGGGCTATGGCCAAAGAAGAGATGTTGGAGATGAACGGGGTCGTTCACGAGGTTTTGCCTGACTCCAGGTACAGAGTCACACTGGACAATGGACACGGACTCATCGCATACACGGCAGGCAAGATGAGAATGCACCACATTCGAATTTTGGCTGGAGACAAGGTTACGCTTGAGCTGTCTCCTTACGACATGACCAAAGGTCGAATCACTTTCCGCCATATTGCGGGTAAGGGTCCCTCCACTGGTGCGCCCAGAAGAAAGACCTACTAATGGTGGTTCCCCCTGTAAATCAGGTGGGTTATCAAATTAAGTTTGAAAGCATTGAAATTGAAGGCGGCAAGTCCCTTGAGATTCGCTCATTGCTTGACAGAATGCAATTCTCAGATGATGATGGTGTTGCACTAGAGCTAGGTATTTCCTCTGCTCAGTGGCCCCTTTTTGGATTGGTCTGGCCGTCTGAGCAAAAGCTTGCAAATTTGATGCAAAAATGGGTCTTACCAAAAGGCCCAATCCTTGAGATAGGCTGCGGCTTAGCACTTGCAAGTTTGGTTATTCACCGTAGGCAAGGAGATATTACGGCAAGTGACTGTCATCCTTTGACGGAACTTTTTTTGCAACACAACCTGAGCTTGAACAAACTGCCCTTGATGAAATACAGTACGGGCGATTGGTTTAGAGAAAATCCGAATCTTGGAAAGTTCTCCTTGATTATTGGGAGCGATGTTTTGTATGACAGGATGTATCCAAGTCAGCTTGCAAAGTTTATTCAACTTCATGCCTCACCCATTGCTCAAGTGTTGATTGTTGACCCTAACAGGGGCAACAGTTCCGAGTTTTGCAAAATCATGAAAAATAACGGATTTGACTTGTCTAAAACCATGCTTTTGGGGCCCTTATTTGATTACAGTCCCTACAGAGGTCGGTTGCTTAATTTTTCCAGACTGGATTAGACATTGGATTTGAATGCGGCCTTGTGCGCGGCAAGACGGGGTGGGTTATCTGGACAAAGACTCAGATCGAAAACAATCAACGAATACTTAGCTTTTCCATGGCAAGTGTGTTGTTCTCATCTGTGTCAGCTAAAACCCAGCCCTGAGTTAGCATGCGTATCATGTACTGTTTGTTATACAAAAAAGACATGACCAGTTGGAAAAAACCCAAAGTAAAAAAAGTCAGGCCCAGGTGAAATATACCTATGGCGATCTCACCTCTAAAAACCGGTACAAACCATCCGAAAATGAGGTAGGTCCAAGACCACCCGACATAACCATTTTTTATAATGCCGGAGGAAGGGTGTTGAATAAGTATTCTCTTTTGAAGACCGATTAAGGTGAAGCCAAATACAAAGGGCGTCAAAATAACGGCCAAAATAAGCCAGTTCCAAATGGTAAAAGAATATTCGAACATAGCTGTCAGGTCCTTTATTTAATTATATCTAGCTTAGGGGTAAATCAGTCGTAAAGAAGTTTTTTAGATTTTGGTTGGTTTTAGTTTCGATATGTGGGTTTTTAAGTAGCGCAGTTGAACTGGCTGTAAGATATAAACAGTGGATTGCCAAATTTATTGTTTACGAATTTAATTAGATGCCCAAAATATCCTCTTCCCCCGCATTATCTAGGTTTCGAGTGCTTGATTTGTCCAGAGTGAGAGCGGGGCCAACTTGTGTGCGTCAACTGGCTGATTTTGGCGCTGACGTTATAAAAATTGAGAACGTTAATCCAGAGGACCTTGCCGGTCCGAGGCAGGGGCCAGACTTTCAAAATCTGCACCGAAATAAAAGGTCGATGACTTTAAATCTTAAATCTAAGGAGGGTTTGAAGGTTTTTATGGATCTTGTCAAAACGGCAGATGTGGTGGTTGAGAATTACAGGCCAGATGTTAAATTTAGGCTGGGTATCGATTACGAGTCATTAAAGGTTGTGAACACGGCGATTATTTTGGCAAGTATCTCTGGATACGGTCAAGACGGCCCCTACGAGCGCCGTCCAGGCTTTGATCAATTGGCTCAGGGCCTATCAGGTCTGATGTCGGTGACGGGAAATGCTGGGGATGGCCCTATGCGAGTGGGCGCTGCTGTGGCGGATGTGGCGGCAGGGTTTTTGGCCGCAATGGGTGTGCTTACCGCTTTATTAGAGCGTGAGCAAAGCGGCGAAGGTCAATGGGTACAGTCCAACTTGTTGCAAGCTGGCTTAGCTCTTTTAGATTTTCAAGCAGCTCGCTACACAGTTGCAGGTGAGGTGGCGACACAAATGGGCAATGACCATCCTACCTTTATGCCAACCTCTGCGTACCAGACATCAAATGGGCATATCAACATAGCGGTCTCAGGGCTGGGAATGTGGGAGAGGTTTTGCGCATGTATCAAAAGAGAGGATTTGCTCTTGGACGAGGAGTTCAAAACAGGACCCGGGAGATCCAAGGGGCGCGTTAGATTAAATGCGCAGATCAACCTCACCATTGGCGCCAAAACAACCGAAGAGTGGATTCACATTCTCAGTGAGCAGGATATTCCCTGTGGGCCAATTTACACCATGGACCAAGTTTTTGCGGATCCACAGGTCAAGCACCTCCAAGCAAGTGCGCCAGTTGAACATCCAGAATTGGGCAAAATCCACCTCTTGAATCAACCCGTTAAACTCTCAAGAACCCCGGCTCATCTCAAGACAGCCTCCCCCGTGCGCGGCGCCCATACAGTTGAAATACTCACAGAACTTGGAGTCTCACAGGGCACAATTGCGCATTACGTACAACACGGCGTGGTGTAAGCCTAACTTAATCGCCGCTCCTCAAAGTCGCATCTTAAAGTCGCATCTTAAAGTCGCATCTTAAAGTCGCCCCTAAAATGGCTGTCTCAACTTTTCAACCACTCAATCTTAAAATGTCAAAAGTAATTACGGAAAAAAAGGGCGCTGTTGCCCATGTGATCCTCTCCAACGTGCCCAAGATGAATGCCATGACCTTAGAGATGTGGCAGGCATTGCCCGTGGCTCTTGAGAGTTTCGATAAAGATCCTGAGGTCCGAGTCATCGTGGTCTCGGGAGACGGGGAAAAGGCTTTTATTTCAGGGGCGGACATCTCCCAGTTCGACAAGTTACGCAGCACAGATGACGCTCAAGCCGAGTACAACGCAGCCGTTAACAAAGCTTACATGGCCCCAATCCTTTGCTCAAAACCAGTTGTTGCTCAAATAAGGGGTTACTGTTTTGGTGGGGGACTGGGGTTTGCGGC
>DAIUEA010000169.1:0-4760 GCA_036845365.1 Limnohabitans sp.
GGCTTCATAGACTCAACCATCTCAGGGGTTACTAAAACAGGCGCTGCTCGCCCTGGTATGAGCGCAGTTGTGATGACAATATCTGCAACTGCGACTCGTTTAGCGACTTCAGCCTTTTGCCTATCGAGCCAACTTTGTGGCATGGGTTTGGCGTATCCCCCCACCCCCTCAGCGGCCTCTTTTTCTTCTTGAGTCTCATAGGGGACGTCAATAAACTTGGCCCCTAACGATTCAACCTGCTCTTTCACACTAGGGCGCACATCAGAGGCCTCAATCACGGCCCCTAATCTTTTAGCGGTTGCAATGGCCTGAAGTCCCGCAACGCCCACACCCAAAATAACCACTCTTGCAGCCTTAACCGTACCGGCAGCAGTCATCAGCATAGGAAAAAATCGTGGGTACTTGTCTGCGGCAATCATCACCGCCTTGTAGCCGGCAATGTTGGCCTGCGAAGACAGCACATCCATGCTTTGCGCTCTTGAGGTGCGTGGCGCTGCCTCCAGCGCAAAAGCAGTGACGCCTGCGTTTGCGATTAACTCCAACCCGCTTCGATCAAAAGGGTTTAACATCCCAACCAATACACTGCCACTTTTAAGTAATTCTTTTTCTGACGCAAGCGGAGCCCGCACTTTTAAAACAATATCACACCCATAGGCCGCCTTCACATCAACAACCGACACACCCACCGCCTCGTAGGCTGCGTCCGTGATGGAGGCCCCCATACCTGCTCCCGATTGAAGCAATACGGAGTGGCCCTTGGTAATTAATTTTTTCGCCGTCTCTGGAGTGATAGCGACTCGCCTTTCACCCAAAACAGTTTCGGTTGGAACGCCGATCAACATAGAGAACTCCTAAACTTTAGAACACCACAAATTTTAAATTATTGTTACCTAAAATATTCATTTGCGAACCCCAACTCAAATATATCTTTCATAATAAGCTATAAATCATACAACTTTAGTAGAAAAATATTTTTTCTCATGTCTTATTATTTCTTTGATGAAAGTTTTAAACCATGACTCATCGATGGAAACCCAGCGTGACGGTGGCCGCAATAATCGAACAAAACGGTAAATTTCTTCTTGTTGAGGAACATACTCCCGAGGGTTTGATGCTAAACAATCCCGCAGGTCACCTGGAATTGGGTGAATCTTTGCAAGAAGCATGTGCGCGCGAAACGCTTGAGGAGACAGCCTACACATTTACCCCAAAGTATTTGTTGGGCGTGTACATTTCACGCTTTAAACGCAACCAAGTCAAACCTCTAAAACCTCTATCTACGATCATCCCCGCCTCCTCCTATACTCCAGCAAAGGATGAAAATATTGAAGACATCACGTATTTGCGTTTTGCGTTTTGCGGCACTCTAGGGCCCTTTAACTCCGAGCTAAAGCTTGACGAGGGTATCGTCAGAACGCTTTGGCTAGATATCAACGAAATTAGAGGCTCCTCAGCAGTGCACAGAAGTCCACTGCTCCTGGCCTGTGCAGAGGATTATATGAATGGCAAAAGATTTGATTTAAATACACTGCACACCGACCCCAGTATTTATACCCCACCCATCAGAGCCTGAATCAGAACCTGATATTGCGATTTACTTCGCTTGGTTGTAAAGCTCGACCATTGCGGATGGGTCGTTTGAATTCAGTACCTCTTGAGCCCAAATTCGCAGTTGCTGGGTGTCCGCCCTTAAGATCTCTTGCTTCACAGAAAGGACTTGAGTGGGATGCATAGAAAAGCTTCTCAAACCAAGGCCCAGCAACAACCGCGTCATTAAGGGATCCCCTGCCATCTCGCCGCACACTGAAACGCTTTTACCCGCTTCTTTGCAGGCAGAGATCGTATCCGCCACTAAACGCAAAACGGCCGGGTGCAACGGATCGTAAAGATGCGCAACCTGCTCATCTGCTCTGTCAATTGCAAGCGTGTACTGAATCAAATCGTTTGTACCAATGGATAAAAAGTCAAAATACTTTAAAAACATCTTTGCACATATTGCTGCGGCTGGGATTTCAATCATTGCACCCACTTTTACAGGACCATAAATCTGCCCTGTTGCGTCAAGCTGGTGCTTGGCGGTTTGTATTAAAGCAAGCGTTTGCTCAATTTCCTTTGCGTGTGCCAGCATGGGAATAAGTAAATTCACCTGACCCATTGATGCTGATCTTAGGATGGCTCTGAGTTGTGTCAAAAACATATCTGGATCAGCTAAGCTCCACCGAATCGCACGCAAACCCAACGCAGGGTTCAAGTGCGCCTCATCCTTCATCGCACGATCTAGTGACTTATCTGCACCCACATCAATGGTGCGAATCGTAACCGGTAGGCCATTCATACCGTCTACGGCTGCGCAGTAGGCTTTGTACTGCTCCTCCTCGTCGGGGAGTTGACCGTCCCGTCCCATAAACAAGAATTCACTTCTAAAAAGCCCAATTCCAACAGCGCCTACGCCAATTGCGGATTTGGTGTCCTCTGGCATCTCAATGTTTGCTAAGAGCTCGACCCGCTCCTCATCCAGCGTTGAAGCAGGGCGATGTCTAAGCCGCGTCAACCGTTCCCGAGCCACCTGCGCTTGACGTTGCTTGAACCTATATTCATCTAAGATGATAGGGGAGGGGTCTACGATGACAACACCCACGTCCCCATCAATGATGATCCAATCATCTTGCCGAATTAGTTGGCTCGCTGTTCTAGAGCCAACAACAGCCGGTATATCCAAGCTTTTTGCAACTATTGCCGTATGCGAGGTCTTACCCCCTACGTCTGTAATAAACCCGGTAAAAACGCTTTGTTTAAATTGCAATAAATCGGCTGGAGACAGATCGTGAGCAACTAAGATCAACGGCACGTCCATTTGATCATCCCCAAGGAGGTCTTGCTGTAGTCCTTGGGCTTTAGAGTTTTTTTGACCCTTCAGGTGAAGCACATTGGGATCGCCCTTTAAGTGTCTCAAAATACGTTCGACCACTTGCTCTAGATCGCCTTTTCGCTCCCTCAGGTAGGAGTCCTCCATTTCATCAAATTGCCGAGCTACTACCTCTAACTGAGAGGTCAAGGCCCATTCTGCGTTATAGAACCGCTCTTTAACCCACGTGTTGATTCCGCTTGCAAGCATCTCATCTTGCAAAAGCATCATATGCACGTCTAGTAATGCAGCCAACTCAGGAGGGGAGTCTTTGGGCAAGGAGTGTTGCAGTTTTTGAATCTCATCTATCACGCATTCTCTTGCGTGAGCGACCCGTTCAAGCTCTCGATCGATTTGATCTGCAGTTATAAAGTAATGTGCAACATCAACTCGGCTTGAAGCCACAAGCACTGCGCGACCCATGGCTATGCCACGCGCAACAGCGAGTCCATGTATTGAAAAAGTCATAAAGAGTTTTTGATCACTTAAGAGCTTTCACCAAACTTATCATTAATAAGTTTAAGCAACTCTTGCATTGCTTGCTCCTCCTGCATACCCTCGGTCTCAAGTTCAATCACAGAGCCCATTGCGCCTGCCAGCATCATCACTCCCATAATACTTTTGGCGTTAACCCGTCTGTCTCCCTTAGAGATCCAAACTTCGCAAGGAAAGGATCCTGCAAGCTTGGTGAGCTTGGCGGAGGCACGAGCGTGAAGTCCTAATTTATTGCTGATAGTTACTTTGTTTTTGATCATGAATTCTATTTACTTGATTTTGAGGGGCTGCAATAGCCACTTGCATGACGCCTTGTGCCCCGCCCGCTAAAGCTCGCTGAAGTAGGGATTCTAAGTTCTCATGTCGATAGCATATTGCTCTGAGTAGCATTGGCAGGTTTACGCCCGCGACAAGCTTGGTTTGACTTCCCTGTACAAATTTCTTAGCGACATTTGATGGTGTTGCTCCGAAAATATCCGTCAAAACGAGGGTTTTTTTATTGTCTAAGTCTTTTTGCAAGTTTTCAAGTTGCTCAAGCGTTCTGTCTGGGTCTTGATCGGGGGGAACATCAACCGCAATAAGATCATCCCCACAGTCTGGATACACATGCAAAGCGCAAACTCTCAAAGCTTGGGCGAGGGGCGCATGCGCCACCAAAATAATACGAATATTCATATCTTTATTAATAAATCGTTGCGGCTTGAGCAACTAAGACCGGCTAGCCTTGAATTATGACTTCGATTTACCATCTTTTGCCACCAAGAAATAAACAAAAGAGACCGCGCAACAACACAAATCTACGATAAAAGCCGCTCTATAACTGTCCTGCGTACTAAGCCCAAAGCTTACACCCAAATCAATCATTAATCCCAGGCCCCACTGGACCACAAATATACCTAAGAAAATCACTAAGTTATAAGCACAAAGTGCCTTGCCCGCTAAGCTGCCTTCAAATGCTAGACCCACAGTCGGCTGAATCATGGCAATCACAGAACTTGTTACACAGTACAAAATTAAAATCCCCGCGCTCCATCCCGGTTTTTGAGACGTTAGCAAAACAATACACAACAAGCTAAATGGATAGATGAGCTTCATGAGCCGCTCTATTCCAAAACCTGCTTTTTCAAACGCTGGCAGCATCAAACCCCACCCCCCAAAACAAAAAAGCATCGCCAAGTTGATTAGAAATAATCCACTTGCGGCCTGCGCTGGAGTGAAGTTTTCGATTTGCACCATCCACGGTCCCGCCCATAGTGTTTGTATCGCAAGCAAACTTCCGTAACCAAAAAAACCAATGGGTGCTAATTTTTTGAAATAAGGGTTTTTTATCACCAATGCATATGAGGACCAAAATCCCATC
>DAIUEA010000170.1:0-4732 GCA_036845365.1 Limnohabitans sp.
TATTTGAGAGGTATTTAATGTTTGGTGCATTTCGTCGGTATTTTTCAACCGACCTGGCAATTGATTTGGGCACGGCGAACACGCTAATTTATGTTCGCGATCGTGGCATTGTTTTAGATGAGCCCTCTGTGGTATCAATTCGCCATGAAGGCGGGCCCCAGGGCAAGAAAACCATTCAAGCTGTGGGTCACGAAGCGAAGATGATGCTTGGCAAAGTGCCTGGCAACATTGAGGCCATCAGGCCAATGAAAGACGGCGTTATTGCTGACTTTACTGTGACCGAGCAAATGCTCAAACAGTTTATCAAAATGGTTCATCCCCGGTCGCTTTTAAAGCCCAGTCCAAGAATCATTATTTGTGTGCCTTGTGGCTCCACTCAAGTAGAGCGACGCGCCATCCGCGAATCCGCGCTTGGAGCGGGCGCGTCTGAGGTTTACTTAATTGAGGAGCCAATGGCTGCTGCCATTGGAGCGGGACTACCGGTGAGCGACGCCAGCGGGTCCATGGTCGTTGACATTGGAGGGGGTACCACAGAGGTAGGCGTGATCTCCTTAGGCGGCATGGTTTATAAAGGCAGCGTAAGAGTTGGGGGCGATAAGTTTGATGAGGCCATCATCAACTATATCAGGCGTAATTACGGTATGTTAATCGGCGAGCCGACGGCTGAGACGATTAAAAAACAAATCGGCTCGGCCTTCCCAGGTAGCGAGGTGAAGGAGATGGAGGTCAAGGGTCGCAACCTAAGTGAGGGAGTTCCCCGGTCATTTACTATTTCTTCGAACGAGATTTTGGAGGCTTTAACTGACCCACTCAACAACATTGTCTCAGCGGTTAAAAACGCCCTAGAGCAAACGCCTCCTGAGCTTGGCGCTGATATTGCTGAAAGAGGGATGATGCTCACAGGTGGGGGCGCATTGCTAAGAGACCTTGACCGTCTTATGGCAGAGGAAACAGGCTTGCCCGTTTTGGTCGCAGAAGACCCGCTAACCTGCGTGGTGAGGGGTTGTGGCCTGGCTCTTGAGCGCATGGACCGCTTGGGCTCTATTTTTACCAGCGAGTGATAAAGATCATATTTGTTATTCAGTACTTAACGCGTTTTAGCAGCATATAAAGCGAGCTTTTGCAGTGTCCTTTGGTACGCTAGATTCATCTCCACCTCCTTTTTTCAAGCAAGGCTATTCGGCGATTACAAAGCTCGTCTTCTATAGCGCCTTATCATTATTTTTAATGATGGGAGATTCCCGGTTCAATTTGTCTTATCCACTTCGCACAGGGCTTTCATTTATTATTTATCCCATCCAGTGGATAGCTATGCGACCGACAGTGTGGACGAGTGAGTTTTTACAGATGACTCAGGACAGACAGGAGGCGCAAAATAAAGAGATCGAAACACACCAAAAATTACTAAAACAATCTCTTCGCGCTCTGCAAGTTGATCAGTTGGAGTTAGAAAACCTGCAATTAAGAAACATTTTAGGTTTACGAGAGAGGCTACAAACCCACGGCACTGCTGCTGAGGTTTTGTACGATGCGGCTGATCCCTATACGCGTAAGCTAATCGTAGATAAAGGCGCGCTACAAGGGGTGAGCTTAAGCTCTCCAGTGATGGACGAATTCGGGATTTTGGGTCAAGTGACAACTGTTCACCCTTTGGTAAGTGAAGTTACATTGGTGATAGATGCTGAGAACTCTATTCCGGTTTTAAATACACGCACAGGTGCCAGAGGGGTCGCATTTGGAGAGGCAGGAGGTGCCCCTTTATTAGAGCTCAGGTACATGGCAACAAATGCGGATATTGAAGTTGGCGATGATTTAACTACGAGCGGAATAGACGGCGTTTATCCGCCAGGCATTCCAGTTGCAAAGGTGACGCAAGTTGAGCGAAAGGCTCAGTCTGTATTTGCAAGAATCCTGTGCGCTCCGCAAGGCAAGGTCCAGGGAGCGCGAATGGTGATGATCTTAGATCCACTGCTAACGCAGTTGCCTGCCAAACCTGTTCCCGAAAAACCCGCATCCAACTCTATGGCGGGTAAAAAATGATCATGCCAAAGGGGCAACAATTATTGTTGCCTGCCAACCCTTTGTTTATTTATACCACCTTGTTTTTAGCTCTTTTGCTAGACATGGTGCAAAACATTACTTTATTTGGAAATGCAAATTGGGCGCCGGAGCTAATCGCATTAGTGCTTTTGTTTTGGGGGATACATCAACCCTTAAGAGTTAGTATCGGAACTGCATTTATTCTTGGTTTACTAACCGATGTACACCAGTCTTCGATGTTAGGCCAACATGCGCTTTCTTTTACGGCGCAAGGATTTTTAGCTTTACTAATACATCGCCGGATTCTGTGGTTTAAATTGTCTTCTCAGTCATTGCAAGTGTTCCCCATTTTTTTGGTGGGTCACACAATTGAGTTGATCATTCGAATGACCTCTGGCAGCCCATTTCCTGGTTGGGGATTGTTCTTTTCCCCAGTGATTCAGGCCCTCCTATGGCCCCTAGCATCTGAGCTGCTTTTGGCGCCGCAAAAACGATCTCCTAATCCAGACAATACCAGACCATTATGAGTTTGATTCGCAATGTCGAGATGGACGTGCGTCGCTTTACAGAGCGGATTTATATCGTCAGTTTTATTGTTTTAGGAGCTTTTTTATTTTTAACCTTAAGGCTTGTTTACCTTCAACTTTGGAGGTATGAAGATTTAAATGAACAGGCCGAGAGCAACCGAACCGCCATCGTCCCAATTGTGCCCAATAGAGGCGTCATAATGGACCGCAACGGGATTGTGTTGGCAACCAACTATTCTGCATACACGCTTGAGATCACACCCTCCAAAGTCAAGGTCCCAATGGATGAGTTGATAGACCGCTTATCAGAAGTTGTTGATATTCAAGGCAGGGACAGAAGGCGATTTAAAAAGATGAGGGAGGAGTCTAAAAGTTTTGACTCTGTTCCAATTCGCACCAGACTATCAGACCAAGAGGTTGCCAGGTTTGCCGCTCAGCGTTTCCGATTCAAAGGCGTAGAGATTAGAGCGCGGCTATTCCGCTCTTACCCATTCAATAGTCTTGCGAGTCACGTGATCGGCTACATTGGGCGCATCAACCAAGCTGAAAAAGATAAACTAGACGATACGGATGAAGCCAATTACAGGGGTACAGATTACATCGGTAAATTAGGCGTGGAACAAAGTTATGAGACCCAATTGCACGGTCTGACTGGCGTGCATGAGATGGAAACCTCAGCAGGCGGGCGGGCCGTTAGAAGGCTCAGAAGCAACCCAGCAACCCCCGGGAATACGGTTGTCTTATCTATAGATATTAAGCTGCAAAAGTTAGTTGAGGATTTATTTGGGACCCGACGAGGTGCTTTGGTTGCAATGGACCCTAAAACCGGAGAAATACTAGCGTTCGTGAGTAAACCCACGTTTGACCCCAATTTGTTTGTTGAGGGGATCGATGTTGAAAATTGGCAGGCTTTGAACGAGTCATTAGATAAACCTTTACTCAACAGAGCGTTAAGGGGTACCTACCCTCCTGGATCAACTTATAAACCGTTTATGGCGTTAGCCGCACTTCAAACGGGCAAGAGGACGCCTTCTCAGCAAATATTTGATCCCGGATTTTTTATGTTCGGAAATCACCGGTTTCACGATGATAAAGAGGGTGGACATGGTACCGTAGATATGTATAAATCCATTGTTGAGTCATGTGATACCTATTACTTTACGTTGGCAAGAGATTTGGGCGTAAATGTAATTCACGATCAAATGCAGCCCCTTGGTTTTGGGCAGTTGACGGGAATCGATATCCTAGGTGAGGCAAAGGGGGTCCTTCCATCAACGGAGTGGAAGAAAGCAACCTACCGCAAACCCGAACAGCAAAGGTGGTACTCAGGCGAGACGATCTCTTTAGGAATTGGACAAGGTTATAACAACTTTACGATACTGCAGATCGTGCAAGCTTTGTCTGTCCTTGCAAACGACGGCATGAAAATGCGTCCGCATTTGGTCAAGGAAGTGGTAGATGTCGAAACAAAGGCGAGAACTTTAGTTGCGCACCAGCCAATGGATCGAGTGCCCTTGGCTCAAGAGAACATTGATACCATTAAAAAAGCATTAGTTGGCGTAAATTTGGAGGGCACATCAGCAACAAGCTTTGTGGGGGCGGCGTACACGAGTGCGGGTAAGACCGGGACCGCCCAGGTTTATACAGTTAAAGAGAATGAAAAGTACAACAGCAACAAGATAGATGAGAGGATGCGAGATCATGCTCTTTTCATGGCCTATGCCCCCGCCGAGGATCCCAAAGTAACGATTGCTTTGGTTGTTGAAAACTCAGGATTTGGAGCTCAAAATGCGGCCCCAATTGCAAGGCGAGTATTTGATTATGTCTTGTTGGGGCAATATCCCTCCACCGAGGACATAGAAGCCGTGCAAAAGGGGCAAGCAACTAGGCCTATTGGTAAAGCAAGAGATCTCTCTAAGATAGCTTGGCCACCCAAAGACGACCCCAAGTCAGATGCGTCACAAGTTGCACCCGTTCAGCAATAGATTTAATCAAAAAAACACTTTAATTTAAAAATCCTCATCCAGCTGAAGCTAAGGCAGGACTCCAAATAAAATCAAAGCTCGTTTTTATTATTAAAACGAAAACAACGACTATGAAGAAATAGCGAATAAATCCGGCGCCTTTTTGCAACGAGAGTCGAGTGCCGAGCAAGCTACCGCCCA
>DAIUEA010000171.1:0-4731 GCA_036845365.1 Limnohabitans sp.
GTCCCTTACTTCGGCAACGGCCTGAATCACTTGTCCGTCCGAGAGCCCCAATTCTTGTGCCACTTGCACTGTTACCCCCAGTGTGCGGGGGTCCATTTGGACAATGGGGGGGCGAATGGAACTGATGGGAACAATCTCTGCATTAAACACATCAACCCCCAAGTGGACTATTCCGATTCAAAGCGACTTGAAGTTTTCAAACGAAAACACAAGTCTTTTGGGCTCTAAGCCCATCAATGACAAGATTACTTAACAAGATCACCAAACAAGATCATTTTTTTGATGCACTTTAGAGCAAAACAAAACCTTCAAATGAAGTTTACCTCTAAAACTATCGACTGCAAAACGCTTGGCTGGAAAGTTTAAACTGAAAAGCGTTGCAGCAATCTAAAGGAGAGACTTGGGCTGCGCACTCAAAGGCTAGTGCAGGCTGGTGGAGCCAAGCCTAGTTTAAGGAAACCTTACCCAGTTGCGGTGCATGTTAGAGGTGTCGCCGCCCAGACCATTCTCACCCCTAAACTCACGCTTGTCTGTGGCCATTGTTGCTTTTGGATTGAGAATCCCATTTGCAATAGTGGTTTGCTCAGGCAAGTTGATCATCACACCAGCCAACAAAATGTTGGGATCCCCTTTTGTGAAGGCCCCTAGGTTTTGTTGAATAATGGCTGATCGAAGAACTTCATTTTTAAAGGGAGTTCCGGGGTAGAACTTTTGGATGACCTTGTCGAGCGTGTCACCCGGTGCCACTTTATAAACAGTACCCGTGCCTGAGCCGTAGCCAGCACCAGCCGCAACCGCCTCGGCAAGGACAGGTGCAGGTGTACAAACCGCAGTCACCACAAAGGCGGTAGCTACAGCCGCACTTAATTGAACTTTTAAAAACAATTTATGACTCATCTGGTTTCTCCAATACATTCAACGTGCCTGAACTATCGCTACCCACTGGGCTGAGCCGGTTAATTTTGGGCCCGCAATTTGTTTGAGATCTGCGTAGTAACCAGAAACCGAAGTGACTTGGGTCATGGCCATTTTATCCAGCGCAGCTGGCTCCAAGACACGGTTGGGAATTTTGTCCTTATCTGCAACCACCAACCTGTCGCCCACCCTTAAACCGCTGACTGCTCCACCGTTGATACGGTATGTATCAGATTGTATTTTAAGGACTTGAAACTGCGGAGGCGCACAAGCTACTTTTGTCTCCAAAGCCTTGATGAAACCATCCGATATCACTTGAACTTCCTCCATCACCACAGGGGACAAAGGTCTAGGGGTTGAGTCCAGGGGATTGGAGTCCAAGCTGATCTTTTGTTCGTAGGCCATAAATACCTCGGGCAAAGTCCTCTCAGAAACCTCAAAACGGGCAAGGTAAGTGGGCGCACTTGGCAAAGAGTCTGAGCTCACGCTCAAATTGACTTTAACCCGCCAAGGAATGTATTCCTCGCCTTTACCCACTAAAACCTGTTCATACCGAGTCGCGGGAAGAGTCATGTCCCCAAAGTGGACCAATCTGGATTGATTACCCGACATCAATATATTGCGTCTTAGATCTTGGATGATCTGATTGGCATTGAATCTCTCCCTGCCGTTCATATTAGAGGCCAAACCAAAGTCCACAGTCATGTGGTGCCACACGGCCATTTTGTCAGCAAATGTAGATTTGGTACAAGCAGGGGTGCTCAAATTATTTTTACCATCTGCACTCAATTTAGCCCTGTTTTGTCCGTCTTCGTCACGCCCGTAGGACAAGACTCTAACCCCTCTGACTTGCATGCCTGAGGTGAAGGAGCTGCTCTCTTTTAAGCTCCCACTCTCATCAATCCAACTGGTTGATTTAACCTCCGTAGGTCCATCAAGCGCGGCTTGGATAAGGGAGCTTCTGATGGCCTCTAACCTCTCGTCAGCTCCCATAAGACCCACGGACTGAAACTGGGCCTGAGCAGTACCCATGCCGCTCAGCAATAGGCTAAGTAAGCATAACTTCAAAGCCACACCAGACTGGCCAGAGGCCTTGGGGGTAGAGCTTAAGTGCATTAGGTTCGAGAGTATTGACATGGGAGCTAGCTTTAATAAATTTAAAAAGTAACTTTTGAAGATAAATTTGTAAGATTGGGCTTCAAATCAAACTATTGAATCCCTCTAAGTTAACGGGCACGCTGGGCCAATTGACTCAGGTAAAGAGACCTCAAATCCCTAACCACGTTGCGGTCCAAAGAGAGAGTTGCCTCATACGTATCCTCACCCACTGGGGTCACGCTGACCATTTGAGCGCCGTAAATAACGCCCTCTACTCGGGTTCTAAATGTATCGTTCATGATTGTCATCTCAGCAACCGTTGTCGTTGCATCCAAATACTGACCATACACCTGCTCGGTGAGTGATCGGTAAGCATCTAACTTAGCGGCGCGGATAGCCAAAAGACGTTGTTGGGCTGGGTTTTTGTTGGACTGAATGCTGATGACTGCGTAACCGGTTGCGGTGAATGACTCTCTTTTCTCCATCATGGGGGAGATCATGTTGGAGGGAGCCTCAACGGGGGGAGGAGTTAAGTCTCTTGCTTGGGACATTTGATGAGGTGCCACAGGCGCTGCAGTAGCCTCTGTGCTGTGTCTGGGAGTAGAGCTGCAGCCTGCTAAAAGAGCCAGAATAGCAAAGGCTGCATAGGTTGTGCGGAGAGAGTAAGTTTTCATATCTAGGTCCTCATGAGTTAGCGTGTCTTGCAGCGCTTGGCGGGATTGGGCGAAATCAAAATCGCGTCAGACTATAAATCGGCCTGATTTCAGGCTTCTTTAAACAACTTTTAATTTAAGTTGAGAAATTTTTCAAAATAATGCTAAATAAATCAATGCCCATGAGTTTTGTGGCATTTTCACCTCCAAATTTAATAAAAATACAACTTAACCCTTGATCGGCACGAATTCCTAATACACAATAGCTAGATCATCCAAAAAAATGAAAACAACAGCTAACTTCATTGGTAAAAGCTCCAGCGCGCACACGCTTCGTCAGCTCATCACGACGATGGCTAACTCCAACGCCACTGTGTTGATTACGGGTGAAAGTGGCACGGGCAAAGAGCTTCTTGCCCGCGCGCTACATGACCAGTCCCCCAGGGTGGGTGGGAATTTTGTCCCCCTCAACTGCGCAGCCATCCCTAAAGATTTACTAGAAAGCGAGCTCTTTGGTCACCGAAAAGGCTCCTTTACGGGCGCCGTTGCAGACCGTATGGGGAGGTTCGAGTTTGCCCATGGAGGGAGTATATTTTTAGATGAAATCGGGGATTTATCGCTGGACATGCAGGTTAAATTGTTGCGTGTTTTGCAAGAACGTACGATCGACCCCATTGGCTCGACCAAAGCCGTCAAAGTCGACGTTCGGGTCATTGCCGCTACCCACAGAGATTTAGAGACCGAGATCTCCTCGGGTCGGTTTAGAGAAGATTTGTACTACAGACTCAACGTCTTACCGATGGTCACTCCACCACTTCGGGAGAGACCCGAGGATGTGGAGGAGCTTTTAAACCATTACGCCAAGATATACGCCCCCCATGAGGCGGCTCCTATCCGCTTTAAGCCTGATTTCTTAAAGGCCCTGGAGGCCTACCATTGGCCTGGTAATGTGCGCGAACTCTGTAATGTGGTGGACCGCTTTAGCACTCTATATACCTCACAAGAGCTGGACTTAAGAGCAATTCCGTCTAATTTGTTGCCTAAGGGACTCATCTTGATGCAAGCCGAGATGTTGGCAAACGGCCCAGCACCTGCAGTTCAAAAGATGACACCGCCTCCTGAGGTGTTGCTTGAATTACAGGCGCAGCCCGAGCCCGAGGATAACGAAATTGAAAACCTCATCATGCTGGCCCAGGGCATGCCGCAGTTGCCGCCCGAGGGCATATCTTTGAAGGACAGGCTTGCTGAGATCGAGAAAAATATTATCGAACAAGCCCTAGAGCGCGCCCAAGGTAATGTCTCTAAAACAGCCAAACTGCTTAACCTTCAGCGCACAACTCTCATCGAGAAAATCAATAAATACGAATTGCGATCTGCTTAAAACAAAGGGCGACGTGCACGCTAGCCACTGAGAGTATTCACGGCTCTAATCCCTCAATTAATTGGCCACAAAGCCCGCACCCCATCAGACCAGACTAGTTATTCTTTGGGGTCGGTATTTAAAACCGTGATACTCATCCTGCGGTTTCTAGGGTCAATGGGGTCTTTAGGATTAAAGGGATCGGTATCGGATACGCCCTCTATACGCACAAAACGACTCTCACTGACACCGTTTTTTGCGAGCACTTGACGGGTGGCCTCCGCACGCTCAGCGGACAAGGACCAGTTGTTTTTACCTTCAGAGCTTTTAAAGGGGACTGCGTCAGTGTGTCCTCGAATGGCTAACTTGTTGGGCAAACTTGCCAACGACTTGGCCACCTCAGCGATTAGATCTTGGGCCTTACCTTGCATTCCGTCGCTACCGCTGGGGAACATGGCAAAGTCTGCTTTATCAATGATCTCTACCCTGAGCCCTTCTTTGTCACGGCTGACTTGGACTTGGTCCTTTAATTGGCTAAGTCGTTTGTTTTCTCCCAACTTTTCTTTTATTTCTTTCTCAAGCTTTTTAAAGTTTTTCTCATCTTGTTGCTTGGCAATCTGCTCTTTTTCTTCCTCTGTTAGTTCTTCTGAAGAGGCCTTACCACTACCAGAGCCTTCTTTGCCTGCCCCGTTACCAGCTCCCTTA
>DAIUEA010000172.1:0-4729 GCA_036845365.1 Limnohabitans sp.
TTGGAGGTATCATCAAGCACGCTCGTGCTTTAAATGCCATCACAAATCCGACCACCAACAGCTACAAACGTTTGGTTCCCGGTTTTGAGGCTCCAGTCAAGCTTGCTTACTCCAGTCGCAACCGCTCAGCCTCTATTCGCATACCTTACGTTAATAGCGATAAAGCTCGTCGAATTGAGGCTCGTTTCCCTGATCCTATGGCCAACCCATACCTATGCTTCTCTGCCTTGATGATGGCTGGCTTGGACGGAATCGAGAACAAGATTCACCCCGGCGAGGCCGCAACGAAAGACTTGTACCATTTGCCGCCTGAGGAGGATGCATTGGTCCCAACGGTCTGTCATAGCCTTGATCAAGCGCTCGATTATTTGGATAAAGATCGCGCGTTTTTAACCAAAGGCGGCGTTTTCTCAGACACGATGATCGATGCGTACATCGACCTAAAGATGCAAGAAGTCACACGTTTTCGTATGGCCACTCATCCCGTTGAGTTTGACATGTACTATTCACTCTAAGCAAGTGGAGCTGATTTAAGAAAGGACGGCAATGCCGTCCTTTTTTTTCGAGGAGTCATTTCATGCGTGCTTCACAAAGTAACTTACTCAATAATTTCTTTTTACCCGTCTTTCTTTATTTGATTATTTTTTGTCAATTTGTCTTGGCGCAGGACTTAAATCCTATGCCAAGCCAAATTTGGAAATGTGGGAAACTCTTGACCAACCGCATGCCACAGGACAAGGAGGAGGGTGCAAAATCTGAGTGTCAGTCGATTACGCCGCCCCTATCCTCAGTTACGCTAGAAGGGCCTAAATCACAAGCAAGACCCTCCCCCCTCGCACAAGGATTGGAGTCAAGTTCGCAAAAGGAAAAAGTAACAAACTCAGAGGGTCAAAATCCTTTGGTGAGCAAGACGCTTAGAGATGAGCAATCAAAGCAGATATTAACGAGCGAGCGGGACCGATTAAAAGAGCGGCAAAAGACACTGGACGAATTACTCGGAGGCACCAAATTAAGCGAAGCTGAGCTCTCAAAGCTCAACTCAGAAAAAGAGCGCAATGCCAGCGATTTAAAGGGCATTGAGCGTGAGATTTCAAGGCTTCATTGATTTTTATTGGTTTTACTAACTGCTAATAGGTGGAAACAATTTGAATACTGATAAACGCTTTATCCCCTTTGATTATTTAGCAACCTTAGTTGTTGTGGCAGACCAGTACGGCAAAGTCATATTTGCCAATTCTGCTTTCGAGGACGTCATGGAGGTTCCCCGTCGAACGATCGAGGGGACTTCAGTGGTGGATTTATTTGTAGAGAAAGATTTTTTTAAAAATGCTTTAAAAGGGGCCAAAGAAAAAGAGTTTGCAGCCTTTCGTTTTGATGCAAATGTAAAGCTTTATGCGAAAGATGATGTGGCGGTTCACGTTATTTTGGTCCCTTTGGAGAAATCGAGCGATATTTTGATTGAGCTTTTGCCTTTGGATAAGCAAAATAAAATCGACAAAGAGGAGAGAACTCTTGATCAAGCTCAAGCTAATAAGGAGCTAATTCGAAATCTTGCCCACGAAATCAAAAATCCTTTAGGAGGCATACGAGGTGCAGCTCAGCTCCTTGAGCTAGAGATGGACTCCAAAGAATTAAGCGAGTACACCCAGGTCATCATTAGGGAGGCAGACAGGCTCCAGGCATTGGTCGACAGATTGTTGGCCCCGCACCGTAAACCTCACACAACAGCCCCCGTTAACATCCACGAAGTATGCGAGCGTGTACGCTCACTCATTCTTGCAGAGTTCCCCAAGGGGTTAGAGGTGGAGCGAGACTACGACACCTCTATTCCCGAATTCATGGGAGATTTAGAGCAATTGATTCAGGCGGTACTTAATTTAGTACATAACGCTGCCCAAGCACTTACAGATCTGATATCCGTGGGTCGGGGCAAGATTATTTTGAGAAGCCGAATAGCTAGACAAGTCACATTTGGCAAACAAATGAATCGATTGGCACTGGAATTGCATGTGATTGACAACGGACCTGGAATTCCAGAGTCCATCAAGGATAGGCTCTTTTATCCATTGGTATCAGGGAGAGATGGGGGGTCTGGTTTGGGGCTAAATTTGGCTCAAACCTTTATACAGCAGCATTTTGGCGTTATTGAATGTCACAGTGAGGCTGGTAGAACGGATTTCATGATTTTAATTCCCCTGCCTTAAGAACGGCTGAACAGTTGGGGGAGGTTGTTTTAGAGAATTTTAGTAAAGAGTGAACTATTTAAAGTCTGAGGTATTTTTTTAAATGAAACCAATTTGGATCGTTGATGATGATCAATCAATTCGCTTTGTATTAGAGAAGGCTCTTATGCGAGAGGAAATTCCAACTCGTAGCTTCACAAATTCTAAAGATGTCTTGACGGCTATCGAGTCTTGTAGCCCAGAGGACAGTCCTCAGGTTTTGGTCAGCGATATTAGAATGCCTGGAGGTACAGGACTTGAATTGCTCAATGTAGTTAAAGAAAAATATCCCGCGCTGCCTGTCATTATCATGACTGCCTACTCAGATCTGGACAGCGCGGTCTCCTCCTTCCAAGGTGGGGCGTTTGAGTATTTACCTAAACCCTTTGATCTACCCAAGGCAATAGAGCTCATAAGACGTGCAGTCGGTGAGAGTCAGCGAGAGATAGGGGACGCAGTAGACTCGAAACTCTCAACTGAAATGCTGGGACACGCACCCGCTATGCAAGATGTGTTCAGAGCCATTGGTCGTCTAAGACAAAGCCTTGTCACAGTGATGATCACTGGGGAGTCCGGATCTGGTAAAGAGTTGGTTGCTAGGGCTCTTCACAAACACTCTGCCCGAGCAAGCGGAACATTCGTGGCCATTAACACCGCAGCCATTCCCAAAGATCTTTTAGAGAGTGAGTTATTTGGTCATGAAAGAGGCGCTTTCACGGGTGCCCAAACCATGAGAAGAGGGCGATTTGAGCAAGCCGAGGGAGGGACTCTTTTCTTAGACGAAATTGGGGACATGCCACTTGATTTACAAACTCGCTTACTGCGCGTACTCAGCGACGGAAATTTTTACCGTGTGGGTGGTCACATCCCTTTAAAAGCCAATGTCAGAGTCATCGCTGCAACGCACCAAGACCTTGAACAAAGGGTTAAAGACGGCGTTTTTAGAGAAGACTTATTTCACCGTTTAAACGTGATCAGGCTTCGATTACCTGCTCTTCGCGAAAGAGCGGAGGATATTCCCACATTGACGCACCACTTTTTACAACAAAGCGCTCAACAGTTGGGCGTCGAGTACAAAAGGATTTCCGATAGTGCGCTTCGCGTGTTGCAGTCTTTTTCATTTCCTGGCAATGTTCGCCAGCTTGAGAACATCTGCCACTGGCTTACTGTTATGGCACCCGCACAAAATATCGAACCTAAAGATCTTCCACCCGATGTGCTTTTATCGCTCACAGGCTCAAGTGCAGAGGAACCGGCGGGTGCTCATAATTCCAACGCTTCCTTAAATACAAAATCAAGTGCCCTCCACTTTGAGGCAGGTGTCAGTGCTCACCTAAATGAGGAGCCGCCTCTTGACCCACTGATTAGCCAAACAGCGCTCAATACGGTAAGTGGTGTTCATGAAAACCCGAGTCAAAGAATGATTCACAACTCTGCATCAAGCGTGGCAGTTGTCGGCTCTTTAGATCCAAACTCCACTATTAACTTTGGCTCTGATTGGCAAAGTGGCTTAGAGGCACAGGCCATGTCACTTTTAGTAGCAGGTCACCAAGATGTTTGGGATATATTAAGCAAACGTTTTGAGAGTACGTTGATTCAAACGGCACTTGCAAATACGCGGGGAAGAAGGATCGAGGCGGCTCAAAAGTTGGGTATTGGTAGAAATACAATTACCCGTAAGATCCAAGAATTAGGATTAGAGTAAAAACTTAACTCTGTGTAAATTGTGGGCATAAACAGCCCGTTTTTAAGTGCAACGAAACTTCTACTTAAAGCATACCACTACGGGAGTGTGGTCACTGGGTCGTTCATTTTTCCGAGGCCCTTTGTCAATCAAACAATGAGTCAACTCAGGTTTAAGTGCGTTGCTCACCAAAATGTGATCAATTCTTAGCCCACGGTTTCTTTTAAAAGCAAACTCACGGTAATCCCACCAAGAGTATTTTTTATCCTCTGTATCGAACTCTCGAAAGGCATCGGTGAAGCCAAGTTCAATGAGTGCAAACAAGTGCGACCGTTCCTCAGGTGTGCAGTGGATAGTGCCCTCTAATTTCACTGGATCCCAAACATCCCGGGCATCAAAGGTGATATTAAAGTCCCCCATTAAGATCATCTTAGGAAAGACAATTAGTTCACTCTTTATCCAATCGTGCAAAGCTTCAAGCCAGCGCATTTTGTACTGAAATTTATCGCTCTGAGGGTCTTGGCCATTGGGGAAGTATGCGCCTATGACTCTGACGCCCTTCACAGTTGCTGAGATCACCCTGGCCATCTCATCTTCAAACCCAGGTATATTTTTGACAACATTTTCTAGCGGAAACTTTGAAACTAAAGCAACGCCGTTGTAAGTTTTTTGGCCATGAAATGCTACGTGGTAATTGGCCGACTCCAACTCTTTGACTGGAAATTTATCATCCGTAGTCTTGGTCTCTTGAATAGCCAGCAGATCAACACCTGACTCCCCCGAGCCAGTTGGATCCACGGACAGCCACTCAAGCACTTGCGGC
>DAIUEA010000173.1:0-4708 GCA_036845365.1 Limnohabitans sp.
AACCTCTCCAGCAGATAATTCACTCGGAGAAAAAGGAAATGCCAAGTTACCCGCTGTGCAAATACGCCCTTCAAATGAAAAATGCAACAAATTTTGTTTATAGACTGCAGCGCACTGCTTTGCAATGCCCTCAGTTGGCGCAATAAATTCAATCAACAAACCTACTTCATTTGCTGATTGCAGTTGCTTGGGCAGACGTTGAACTGCGCCCTGACCGTACACATGAGGATGATAACTCCACTGACCAGGAATTAAAAGCTTGACCCTTTCATATACCGTTTTCAAATGATCAGTGATATTTGAAATAAACCCAGGGTCCGCACTTGCAGCCACCAACACACTGCGAAATCCCAAAGAATAAGCGCCCTCAACTTTAAGAGTCGGCGCTAATCGGGGTATCCATAACGAGTTGCTCACACGAGTCCTGTGAGAGTCAACTTGTTCGTATTTTGCTTGTCTCAAATCAAGAGTGCCCATTGGCTCCTCAACAAATTGTGGATCCGACTGTTCATACAACGCGTGAGCAGCAACCGACTGGGGGGTTGCATGGCAATTGGGATTCATACTCTCGAGGACAAAACTTTCTTGAGTGAGGTAAGCCATGATGGCGTCTCGCCCCCCCGGGGAGCAGCAAAGTGAGGAACATTCGATAATTTTTGCCATATGCACCGACAATCCGCTCGGGTAGCCAAGCATCTCCGGCAAACTGGCGAATATCGCTGTGTCACACGCTCTTCCAACAATCAAAACATCTGGATCCAACTCCAGTGCTCTTTTAAAAGTCTCGGTACCGCACTGGGCTACGATCCGGCTATTAAAAAGCATATCTTCACTTGGGGAGTCCATTTCACCTAATGGACTTAGATTACCCATTTTTTTTGCTTGAATAATTATTTCAGGAGATAAGTCCGTATAGACGCTAACTAAACTGAGTTGCAATTTATGTTTAATTGACAACCGTTTAATAGTGTCAACAACCAAATCCACTTGCTTGCTTGAACCCGCCGTTCCAGCGCTCCCTATGATGAGAGGCACATCTAGTGCTCGAGCTCCAAGCAGCACAGTCTCTAAATCGCTCTCCATCATCAGCCGAGGAGCAGCGGCCTCCCCAGAGCCTAAAAAATAAGGCCCTAAATCAATAGAGCCCATGTCAGCGCCAATAAAATCGGGCCCTTGAGCCAAGCCCCTCTCAAAGGAGGCCTTGGGTATACCGTACCCAAGTTGGCCAGAGGCGCACAAAACTTTTAATGGCGCGCCAGCTAAAAGATGACTTGAAAGTAAACGCTTTGTGGCATTCATAGCTCTAAGCGCAGCAAATGTCCATGTTGCTGAGCCCCGTAAAGATCGCTGTCGCCAGGGGTACCTGCAATTAATTTTCTGGGGAGGGAAAATTTAATTGCATTTATTTGGGGTAACTCGAATTTTGAAACAGCATCAGGATGCACCTCATAGAGTGCTGCTATGGACTGAGAGGTTAAGGCCTGGCTCGTCACGGCAGATAGATAGCATTCAGAATTGTGAAAAAAAAGATCCAAGGTCAAAGAGGTTGGACCTGCGTTTTTACTTCTAAGGACTTTCACCAATTGAGACAGTTGGGGTTTAGACATGACTAGTCAGCGCATGGTTTTATCTAAGGTTTTATCTAAGGTTTTATAGATATTGGTTTGTCAATGTAAGTATATACTAGCAAAATAAACTAGTGCTTTGCTCCCCTGATTCAACTTTTAGCATCTGCCTTTATTTATTTTCCCAACGTATAAGACAAAATTCTCTTTAAAAATCATGGATCACGGTCACTACGATTTCAGTCCCAAAGCTTACCGACAAAATCCTTTCAAAGACTCCTCTTTTGGCATATTGGGCTATGTTGTTTTATATCTCGAACACTGGGAATTTTTGCCAGAAGAAAGTTGGCGCCGCGATCCAAGGTGGATGGGTGAATTTGGAAGTTTTTTCCCTGACTATCGCACGTGGACCCAAAGAGAGTATGGATTGCGTGTTGGCATTTTTCGCGTAATTGAGGCGCTAGAAGAAATGGGCATAAAGCCGGCTATAGCGGCGAACTCAGCCGCTCTACAACGACTACCTAATTTGATAAAGATATTTAATCAAATGGAGTGTGAGTGGATTGGGCACGGGGTTTCAATTAACCATATGATGCACTCCAAAATGTCTTTTGAGGAGCAGCAAAAGTACATAGAACAGAGTCTAAGAGCTGTGAAAGAACTTACGGGTAAGACTTCTAAGGGATGGGTTAGTCAAGATTGGGGGACCACCAACGAGACACCTAATTTGCTGAGTAAACTCGGTATTAAGTACACGCTTGATTGGCCAAACGATGATCAACCTTACTTTTTAAAAAATAATTCCTCCCGTCAAGAAGGAACTGTTTTATCTATTCCGCTGTCCAGTGAGTACGATGATGTTCAGTCCCAGTGGTTTAGGAATCTGAATGCGAGTGACTTCCAAGCTATCTGCACGGATGGACTCACCCACCTAAGCCGCGAGTGGCAAACTACAGGAACTCAAAGTATTTACGGCTTGGGACTGCATCCTTGGTTATGCGGCATGCCCAACAGAATCAAGTATTTAAAACAAACCTTACAAGAACTTAAAAAAAATAAGGATGTGCGTTGGGTTTCTCCGCAGGATATCTTTAACGAATTTACCGTTCAAGCATAAAACTTCTTAGACCTTAAGGTCGCGCCTAACCGCCCTGATGTTAGCTCAGCTCAGTGAGACATTCATCCGTGGATTTAACGCTTCCAAATAGGCGTTTGAAGTTTTTCATAGTTGAGTGGTGCAAGTCCTCATGTGTAGTCCCACAGGCATCCTCCACCAAGGTGACTGAGTACCCTCTGTCCGCGGCCTCCCTGGCCGTAGTCTCCACACACATGTTAGTTGAGACCCCGGTTAAATAAAGTTGATCACAGCCCAAAGATCTCAGGAGACTGTCTATACCGGTAGAGGCAAACGCACCTATAGTGGTTTTTCGAAGAACATAGTCAGACTCCAAGGGCTTTAGCTCTTCAATAATTTCGTGCTCTTTTGAACCTACATAGTTACCTAGCCTGACAAATAACTCTTTCATGTGAAAAGGCGCGTCTTGGGCGTTTGCCTGCGCTGCTCCTATTGTGATGTACACAACCGGCCTTTTCAAGCGGTGAAACAAATCGATCATCTTTCGGGTATTAGGGACAACAAATTTTTCGATTCTCTCAAAACGGTAATCGCCGACATTTGAGCCTTGCTGCTTAAGTTGACGAGCCAGCGCCCCCTGCTTTGAGCCCGTTGCATACTGCATATCAATAATCAAAAGAGCTGTACTTGGAACCGATATTTCACGCTTTCGTGTGTAAGCATTGATGTAGTCGTTATTTGTATTCGTCATAAAAATTTAATTAACTTTCAAGATTAAGCCGCATGCACTTTAGCATAGTGGCTAACGATTTCTGATCCTGTTGCGCACCATACCCCCGGGTGAGAGAAGATGTGCTCGAATGCCTGGGATAAATAACCGATCCGGTGAGGCTGACCCATTATAAAAGGGTGAATAGCAATGTTCATGACACGCCCACCCTCTGCGTACAAGGTATCAAAAGTGTCGCAAATATTTCTAGCAAACTCTTTTGCTTCAATGCCTCTGCGCCAAGCAATGCTGTCGTTGATCTCCATTGAGTAGGGGAGCGAAATTAGTCGCCCACTTTTCACATTGATTTCTGTAGGTTGATCATCATGATAAAAATCACAAATGTAGCTAATTCCGGCCTCAGCAACCAAATCAGGCGTATTAAGTGTGTTGGACGCGGCTGGCGAGAACCAACCCTTAAAAGGAGTTCCAACTGAGTCGATATGAATTTGCTGAGCTTTTTCAATTTCAGCCCTCTCCTCTTCTTCGGTCATGTTCCAGTGGTAACGGGTATTGAAGATGCCGTGGGACATAAACTCCCACTCTCTCTTAGTCATCTCCCGGGCAATATCTGGATACATTGTTAAAACAGCCATGGACAAAGAAACTGTGCATTTAATTTTAAACCTGTCCATCAGCTCAAAAAATCTCCAAACTCCGACTCTATTTCCATAATCCCTTTGGCCGTAACCCAAAATGTCTGGATGAGGGGTGCGGGGCCAAGGGTCTCTTACTTTGACTAAAGCGGGAAGATATTCATAGTGCTCAATATTTGGGGCAACCCAAAGCGCAATACGTGCATCAGAGGGCCAAACTAGAGGGACTCTCTCTGTAATTGCGCTGTAGGTAATTCTTGAATTCAACTCTATATCCGTTTTTTGCAGGTGATCTAAAAATTGTAACAGCGCTGAGTGCACTGATCTATTCACAAAGACTAGGCTGCAAGGGCTGCGCGGGCAAGTTTTGCCTCCTCACGAATGACCTCCATCACGTGACGCTTGATGTCATTAAATTCTTTAGACGTGACGTCACGCGGCCTATCCAAATTTATTTTGATTAATTCTCGAAGTTTGCCGGGACGGTGGGTCATGATTGCAATTTGGGTTCCAAGGATCAGCGCCTCATCGACGCTATGAGTCACAAACAGTATTGTGCTGTGATATTTCTCCCAAATAGCGACAAGTTCTTCTTGCATCTCCAACTTTGTTTGTGCGTCCAAAGCCGCAAAAGGCTCGTCCATCAAAATAACTGCTGGATTTTGTAGCAAAGCTCTGGCTATGCCCACCCGCTGGGCCATAC
>DAIUEA010000174.1:0-4698 GCA_036845365.1 Limnohabitans sp.
TGTCCCAACGGTCTCTTTATTTTGATTGGGGCATATTAACCCAGAACCCTACAGTCGAGGACAGACTCCCTGATGGCATGCTAGCAAAGTCCGAGTATTTGTTTGAGGCGATGTAGGTGTCTAGCCCACCGCTGTTAACCAGGCTTGGTGACCAAAAGTACCATGTCGCCTTAAGTGGATCCCACGCCCACATCGATATAACTGAAGTAGCTACCTTTCCAGATACCGGTGAAGCTGAGCCTGTAGCGGCAACAGCGGCACTAAATGTGGCAGGGGTCGGGCTGTCGCCCGCCCCAATAAGGCTCCACCCCTGAGGCAATGCCCTCGCTCCCCCGCCAGAGGCCGGCGTGCCAACCGCAGGTTTGAAGCTGGTTGATTGCACTGCAGTTCCCCCGGGTAACACGGTCGAAAATGCCACCTTCGCATTGACCCACGCTCCCTCTCCTGGGTTGATCGTAGTAAGTACATCAAAGCCATTGGCAGCGGCGTAGGCCTTACCTCCATCGGCTAAGGTGGGGGAATAAAAAGCTCAGGCAGGATAGGTCACCCCTTGTGTGCTGCCACTCACGACCCACTTCCAAACCGAGAGCACTTTAGATGCATCATCAAAAACGGCTCCAACACTGATGGGTGCTTCGACACCATTTCCGATAAGGTTCAAAGCGGCGTTTATTGAAAGCGTGGAGCCAGCAGGCACACTCCCGCTTTGGCTTATTACCCGGTCTGCCTCACGTTCAACTGACAAAAATGCACCGTGAACGGTGGCTCGGTAAAGCTCATGTGTATGCTCACCGGCAAAAAGGAGTGACTGGCTCGCTGGTGTTGCCAAGGTAACGTGATCCTGGCTGGTGCAATTGACTGCCTGAAAGCTGTAAGCGCCGCCGGCATAAGGGTCGGAGTTCCAGCTCGTCACAAACGCTCGCCTAGGAGCCTTAGCGGCAGAGCCAAACATCTTTTGCAAAGCCGGAGTCACATCTGCAATTAACTGAGCTTCAGTCATGGATTCGATGATTTTGCCTTGCTCACCAAATCCAAAAGTCACGAGGCAATTAAAGTTGCTAAAAGTACGGTAGCTTAAAAAGTAAGCGTAGCGCCCACGAATAGGAGAGTGATAGCCAAAGTACTGGGTGTCAGTTGGCCAAAACGCCGAGTTCTTTTTGCATTTTCTTTGATGGCTCTTAATTTATTAAGATTGCTGTTTTATGGCGCATTAGTTGACAATGAGTACTGTTTTTTATGAAACAAACTGAGTTTCTAAACGAGATCATATAGAGTTTGCTAATTCACAAACGAATAATGGTTTAACTCGCTGGGTATTTTGCTGAAAGCAAAATATTTCGGCAACTTTATACCAGACAAATCTCAGTGTTGTCGTTGCAGCTTAATAAATGAGTCAACGAGAATGATTAGAAGTTATTAATCAAAGTTGTTTTTTTATGAAATATACAACTAATGGTCGCTATATCCGTCTTCCTGCAAACAAAAAAGATCCCATGCATGAGATTTTATGCACTCAATTTAGCAAGGTCTTTAACCGTATATTTTCATGAAGCAAAAGTCAAAATAAAGTTGGAGAAGAAATAAATGCCCCCTCCAACAACTAAAAAATACACAACAAATAGTATGGATTATTTTGGCATCAAGACTGCATCAATGACGTGAATCACACCGTTATCAGTAACGATGTCCGTTTTAGTTACGTTTGCGTGATTAACTTTTACCTTTCCCTTCATCACTTTTATTTCTAGCGATTCTCCTTGAAGTGTTTTGACACTTCCTGATTTAACGTCAGCAGCCATTACTTTGCCAGATACTACATGGTAGGTTAGCACCTTAGTAAGCTCAGCTTTGTCCTTAAGTAAAGCATCTAATTTTTCTTTAGGTACTTTTGCAAACGCTGCGTCATCTGGAGCAAAGACAGTGAAGGGGCCTGGACCTTTTAGAGTTTCCACTAGGCCTGCGGCTTTGATGGCTGCGACTAAGGTGTTAAAGTTGCCAGCAGCTACGGCTGTATCCACGATATCGGCTGCATGAGAAGCTAAACAAGCCAGAGCGATTGATGTGGCAGTGATTAATTTTTTCATTTATTTTCCTTGGGTTTGATTACTGATGAAAGTCGGCTAGCTAAAAAATTTAACTTAAAGCGTTTTAATGCTACTCTTGTAAAAATATAATTGTCTGGAAAAAAATTAGACCTTAAGTTTTGATTGTTAAAAAAACCGGTTAAATATTAAACAGTTTTATACATTGGATATTTTTTGCATTGATCAACAAAAGTGCCCTGTCTCGGCTATTTATTTTTTGTAAGATTTTTCCATTGATCGTAGCAGTCTAGTCCGCAAAAATAAGCCACATAATCTGTGGCTTCAAAGCTAACAATCTCTGAGGCCGGAACTTCCTTCATACAAATGTGGCACGGTACATTCGGTGTGTTTAATATCTCTGTTTCCTCGTCTTTAGGTGTCATTTGTAGTCCCACATAATTTATCCGTTAACAGCGTTACAAAAAATCTTGGCAAAACACACCTTGATCATAAAATTGGCAAAAATAAGGTTTTGAACCAAGACTTAGTCTTAATATTTTTTTGTATTTTGAAGGGGATTAGCTTTCTAGTCTGTCCGCCGGCGAACTGAACTAGTCCTTATTCACATCCTGAGCGCCTTAAAGGGCGTAAATCTCCGAACTTACTGTCGAATAATTTATTAGACTTTTTGGGCGTGCGGCCAGCCTTTTTTGAGCTTGCGAAATACAGGCAGAACAATCTAATTCAACTTTTATTTGGGGATTGTTGAATCAGTTGATCTCAGAAATTAAGGAAAAAATTAAACTAACTTTTCAATGAAGCGATCGTAAATCGTATGTATCTGGTTAACTTTGGTACAAGCCAAGGAAATATGAAAAAAACAACCAGGCTTGAGCACGGATAACTTATCGATAATCTATGGAATAGTTCTGGCCATCCACCTTGTGTCTCCCATCCGCAATAAATCATGTATCCAACAGTACCGGCAGTCGATGTCAAGAGGCATCCAACAAGGCCGATTAATATTACTACTAAAGTGCGTTCATTTCTCATGGTTTTACAAATGCTTAGGTTTTAACAATCAGTACAGATCAGATTCAAATGGTTAAAAATACGAATTTATCGATGCCTCAGTTCTTCAACACAACTTCACTCTCAGACCTCTCAAGTGCCTCTCAAAATTACCATTGCAAGGCGCAGCTCCCCTTCCCTTCTCTACGCTAAAGGCACGACAGCCTTGCTAGATTTAAAATCATGGCATACTTAAGCTTAATGACCCATAATTTTAAGGAAATCAACGTATGCAACTGCGCCGAATTACAGCATTTTTTTTATTTTTAGTCTTATCAACTGGAATCCAAATATCTCACGCTGAGGACCTGAGAGTTGGCGTTGGCGCCGACATCACATCGATGGATCCTCATTTTGTAAATCTTTTCCCTAATAACGGCGTAGCCGAGCACATTTATAACAAGCTTGTCACTCTTGATTCTGACTCAAGACTAATCCCTGATTTATCAGAGTCTTGGAAAACAATTGATCCAACGACCTGGGAGTTTAAGCTTCGAAAGGGGGTTAAGTTTCATGATGGTGGCGACTTCACTGCTGCCGATGTCGTCTTTTCAATAGACAGGGTTGGCAAAATACCTAATAGTCCTGGGCCTTTCACCGTCTACACCAAGGCAATTGTTTCAAGCGAAGTCATCGACAACTACACCATTCGCTTTAAAACTGCAGCGCCTTACCCCTTGCTTCCCAATGATTTGTCGACCATTTATATTCTCTCTAAGAAAATTGCATCCAACGCTACCACAGAGGACTTCAACGCAGGCAAGGTAAACATTGGAACTGGTCCTTTTAAATTCATTGAATTCAAGCGTGGAGACAGAGTTGAGTTAGCCCGTAATGATAATTATTGGGGTAAAAAACCAGCCTGGGGTAAGGTCACCCTACGCATACTACCTAATGATCCGACCCGCCTAGCCGCACTTTTATCCGGGGATGTGGACGCCATTGAAAATATTCCAACTCCAGATTTATCCAAGATTAAGGCAAATCCAAACCTATCTACTTTCACAAAAACCTCTCACCGTATCATATTCTTTCACTTAGATCAGCTGCACGATCAAACTCCTTTTGCTACTGATAAGGACGGCAAGATCCTTGATAAGAACCCCTTCAAAGAGCTCAAAGTTCGACAAGCGGTGTCAAAGGCTATTGACCGCGAGGCGATCAACACCAGGGTCATGGAGGGACTATCTTTGCCAACGGGTAATTTAGTGCCTGCGCCTATGTTTGGCCACGTTCCAGCTCTGACTCCTGAGAAGTACGACCTTGAGGGGGCAAAGAAACTTTTGACTGAAGCGGGATACCCAAACGGCTTTAACTTAACACTTCATGCCCCCAACAACAGGTACGTCAACGATGATCAGATTGCTCAGGCAGTTGCACAAATGTTGACACGTGCTGGCATAACCACTAAGGTTGTTACCATGCCGATGGGGGTATACCTTGGGCACGCCTCAAAGCTTGAGTATTCAATGGCCATGTTAGGTTGGGGAGCTTCAACCGGAGAATCCTCCTCGGCTTTGCGCCCATTGCTTGCAACTTTCGCTCCCGAGAAGGGGCTTGGCAGTTTTAACTGGGGCCGATACTCAAATCCCGCCATGGACAC
>DAIUEA010000175.1:0-4685 GCA_036845365.1 Limnohabitans sp.
GTCCCCAACAGCGTAAATTCCAGGTAAATTGGTTTCAAAATTTTCGGGATCAACTTTGAGCGTTTTTTTCTCCATCTGTATTTCCCACTCCACCAGGGGGCCTAGTTTGGGGGACAGACCAAGGCATTCAACTAACAAATCACAAGGCCACTCAGTAAGAGCCCCACTGGTCTCGGTTATGACCACGTGGGTTAAAGTGCCCCCCCCATCAAGGGTTTTTAATCCAGTGATTTGCCCAACCACGAATTGAACGGCCTTGGACTTCAACGCTTGATTAAATTGTCCTTTGAGCTCCTCATTAATGTCTAGTTGTTCTCGCCTGTAGACCAAGCAAACTGATTGTGTTGCCTCTTTTTGAGCTGCTTCAAGGGCTGTCCTAACGGCCACTTCGCTGGATCCGTAAACAACGATCTGTTTTGCATTGGATGAGGCGTTTTGGGGTATCTCGTTAACAACCTGGGGAGGGTGAGATGACTCAGGCGAGGTGCTCCTGAATACCGTAAGCTCTCGCAGTGGAAGCTCCTTGTGAACGAATGCACCCACTCCTGCGGCAATAACAACACACTTTGTTTGAAACCGAAGACCCCCCTGAGTTGTGATTTCGTAACCCATCTCATTTGGAAGCAGACTTTTCACGGTCTGCTTTAAATGAAAGATAGGTTTAAGGGGCTCAATTTGTAGGGCCAATTGATCTATTAACTCTTTGCCCGTAATTTTTGGAATTCCAGGTACGTCATATATAAATTTATCAGGGTACAGGGCACTACATTGCCCACCAATTGAGGGTAGGGAGTCGACGACGTGGACTTTTATTTCGTGCAGTCCGAGCTGAAAAATTTGAAACAGTCCAACAGGGCCTGCACCAATAATCAATACGTCGGTATTTAAGGGGGTGTTTGACACAAATTGAAATTAAGGGAGGCTTTAAGGGCTATTTTTTGTTGGATATAGTGGAGTTAAAAAAGAGCGAACTTAAAAATAACAAATTAACTTGAACTATTTATGATTAACGAATCAATTCAGACAACTTACCCTCTTTGTCTTTCCAATCGTCTGCATCGGGCAGTGGAGATTTACGTTTGGTAATGCTTGGCCAGCCAATAGTGGATAACTCAGCGTTTAGGGCAGTCATATGCTCTTGGTCTGTGGGGACATCCTCTTCAGCGTAAATAGCATTAACCGGGCACTCAGGAATACAGACTGCACAGTCAATGCACTCATCTGGATCGATGGTTAGGAAATTAGGTCCCTCTCTAAAGCAGTCCACTGGGCAGACATCAACACAGTCCGTATATTTACAGCGTATACAAGATTCAGTTACTACGTGGGTCATGACAATTTAGATATAAAAAATCTGGAATAAGATATGAAAACACAAAACCTAACATTCAAGAAGAGTCGCAATTGATTCGAATTAATCTCATCAACAACCGTATTTTAGTGTAAGTGAGAGACAACTAAAATGAACTATCGTTTTTTTCGGTCAGGGGTAATTTACTCGTAAGCCACGCTTTATCTAGCGTGCATACGCCGTCCTTAGCGTGCGAAAGCGGGTACAGGGTTAATCGTATCTCCCTGATAAAAGCCTTTAAAGTGCACTAGCAAACGTCTTCCGTGCTCAATGTCTTGGTCTGCCCTGAGCTCCGCGCTTGTAAATCCAGTTCTAGCCATTTGAATCAATTGATCGATCAAGACGTCACCCGTTGCACAAATGTCTCCTTTAAAACCCCTTCTTTTACGAAGCATTACTGCCTGACTAAACGCTCGACCGTCTGTGAACTTTGGAAAGTGAAGGCGAATTGTGTGGATCCCCTCAAGACGAGCTTCTAAGGGATCTGTATCGTTGCTAATTTGCACCACACCAGGGTCTAAGGGGTCTGATTGACTGGATTTTGCAAGGAGTAAATTTAGGTGCATAGAGTTGATGAATCAATCAAAACAATTTGGTGAGGCAATTGAGGGGGTGCGATACTTTAATTCACCACAGTTAAGCGGGCATTGTTTGCTCGCTGGAGCGGCTCAGACGCACTGCATTGGCAGCAACCTTAAAGGATTCGAAACCGACGCGCTTTAGCGTATCTATGAAGGGCTCAAGGTGATTTCTGTGTTGGGTATAGTGAGTCAAAACGGATTCAATAACACCAACCACTTCATGCGCCGTAAAAGAAGGACCTACCACCCGACCTGGGACTGCGGCACCTCCTAAGAGACTGCCGTCCGATCCTCCCAAAGTAACTTGGTACCACTCCTGGCCATCTTTGTCTACTCCAAGTATGCCAATATGCCCACTGTGATGGTGGCCACAGGAGTTGATGCAGCCGCTGATGTGTAAATCTACTGGACCTACGTCAAGCACCTCATCAAGATCGTTAAATCGCTCAGTAATGGATTCTGCTATGGGTATAGACCTGGCATTGGCAAGAGAGCAGTAATCGCCCCCTGGGCACGCAATCATATCCGTGAGCAACCCAATATTAGGTTGAGCCAAGCCAGCTTCTTTTGCTTGCCTCCAAAGCTCGTGTAGGTCATTTTCGTGTACCCAAGGCAAAACAAGGTTTTGAGAGTGAGTGACCCTTGCCTCTGAGCAAGAAAACTGTTCGCTAAGAGAGGCTGCTGTCTCAAGTTGCTCAGCCGTTGCATCCCCAGGCGCTTGACCGTGTCTTTTGAAGGAAAGTGTAACGATCCTGTAATTTTGAAACTTATGCTGAATTACGTTTTGTTTCAACCATCTCGAAAAATCTGCCCCAAACTCTGATTCTTTAAGGCGGGGAGAGCTTGGAGCGTCCAAACTGTGGGTCACCTTACTGGGTACTTCAAAAAGAGCTGATACGCGTGCAAGCTCTTTATCCGTAATGGTGTGGGGGGCATTGTCCTCATTAACGATGCGATCAAATTCCGCGTCCACCTCTCGAGTGAAGCGCTCTCTCTCAGCTTTTACAAGGATTTTGATGCGTGCTTTATAAATGTTGTCTCTTCTGCCCCAGCGGTTATACACGCGTACCACGGCCTCAATGTAATTGATGATTTCGCACGCCGGTAAAAACTCCCTCAACACTGGAGCAATTAAAGGTGTACGCCCCATTCCCCCTCCAACTAAAACTCTAAACCCAAGGTTCCCCTTAGGGTCTTTGTGAAGTTGAAGTCCCAGGTCGTGCCAGCCGGTTGCTGCACGGTCCTCCGAAGACCCAGTTACGGCTATTTTAAATTTTCTGGGCAGATAAGCGAACTCTGGGTGCAGTGTGCTCCACTGTCTGAGTATTTCAGCATAAGGTCTTGGATCTGCGATCTCATCGGGAGAAATACCCGCACACTCATCGCTGGTAATGTTCCTGATGCAATTGCCGCTTGTTTGGATACCGTGCATGTCCACACTGGCAAGTAAATCCATAACATCTGCACTTTTATCTAAAGGGATCCAGTTGTACTGAACGTTTTGACGCGTGGTCAAGTGGGCCATTCCTTTGACTAAACGCGGGCTCGCTTTTGGCGGATAGGCGCTGTGGGCGTCAATTTGGTCTTGGGTACTTTGGGCGTGCTCAAAAAGATCGTTGGAGGGCTGATCATATTGCCTTGCAATTTTTGCAAGAACCTTAAGCTGAGAGGAGCTTAGCTCTCCGTAAGGCACTGCAACTCTCAACATTGGAGCGTAACGCTGAACGTACCAGCCGTTTTGAAGACGAAGTGGTTTGAATTCGTCTTCGCTTAATTTGCCCATCTGGTAGCGACTTAATTGGTCCCTAAATTGAAGTGCCCGGTAACGAATGAACTCGCGATCAAAAGAGGTGTATTGATACATTATTTTTTTTAAATCTTTGAAGGACCAAGTTCCTTCATAAGAGGGTTTCAGTGGTAGTAAGCTCTGTGTAGGTAATGTAGTATCAACGTGCGAAAAAACAAACTATTTATTAGTTTTAGCTATATAACTCTACGAAATAAGGATTATTTTAAATCACCCTGTATGTTTTTTCAACATGTTAGATAAATTACGCTCTAAGGGAGAGGGCTCATGATGGATATCACAGGCCAAAACCTCAGCGCAAAGCGCAGCCAGGGAAAGCCCCTTGGCTCCAAGACCAGTTATTACGGAAAGTCCCCCTAAAAAATGCGTAGCGTGGCACTGATTTGGAGTGTTACTGGCTTTGCTAATTGCTTCATCGGGACCCGCAAAGTGCTGTACCCAGGGAAGACGGTTTTTTGTGTTGCATCTAATTCCCTCCCAATGACGGATTTCCTCTGTATTTTTGACTATCTCATGGGCGCGGGGATACAAAACACTTAGTTTACTCAAGTTTGCCTCATCAACTTCCTTGAACTCTTTGACGTTGGAGGTGCCTAACCCGCACTTCGGTGGTGTTTGAAAATCCATCAGTTCATCTGTGAACTCACCAATCCTCTCAAATGTGGAGCCCGTGAACCAACGCATTTCACCAACTCGGTGGGTGCCTGTTGAGGAGCTAGTTGGGTGAGGAGTGGTGCAACCCAATAAATCTACGCCAGGTTGCCCGTTAGACTTCTCTTGAGTTGGGGTAGCTGCTGGTATGCAAATAAAAGTGCCCCAGCCATTCACGGGAAAGGAAACCAGCTTAGCTGCCAACTCTCCACCGATAGCCCCCCATGTGAGTTGCCCACGAGTGAGCTCAAGCTCAGGGAGCTTTGAACGAAAACGATGGGGTTGGCAGGCTAAG